>JBBRMC010000803.1:0-2136 GCA_038231055.1 Leptolyngbyales cyanobacterium | reverse complement strand
CCCAAGACTTACAACAACAGATCCTCGATTTTATTGCCTACTTCAATCGCACCCTTGCCAAGCCCTTCAACTGGAAATTTAAGGGGTTTCCTGAACTGGATTAAGCTGCTCGGTTATTTCCGCCAGCCTGCACTAGCTTCTTCCCGACCCGGAACTTTGTACGGTTGAGCAATCTGAACAAGATTTTCGTAATCAAGGTTAAGCATAAATTCTCAGCTATAAGGCTACTAGTGTCATTATATATAATACAAGCCGTACTGATGCGTCAGGGTTCCCTATTTACACTAAATATTAGGACAGTGTAGAACTATCTTAAAGTGACTAGTGCCAGCTACTTTAGCAACACGGAGAAGTGAGCAGAGTCTTCTCGCTTCGTTTCAGTCACGGTGTATCGCCGTTAAGTTGAGCGTCTACCGAGGAAGCGGATTTTGTCGCCTGAAGAGCGGCGATGGCGATGGCGATGCTGAGATGCCTTCTCGCTTGAAGAATGGAGAATTTGAGTCGAGACACTGCTGTAATGTCGTCCCGATCGTTCTCGGAGTCTCATAATCTGAGGAGTAAGCATTCATCTGATTAACTTCTCCATACAGCAGGGTTTTGATGTCTTGCTGATAGAGCACCAGATTATCCAATCCGTTGATGCGATAGACTCCTTGAAGTTTTGAGTCAGGCTCGATCGAGCCAACTGCCGAGCCTCTTGACGAAAACCCGTTATAGCAAAGTCGATCGCCTTTCACCGCAACTTGAATATAATTGCTTGACCCCATACGATACATTCCGACTTGCAGGGGCAATCCGCTTGCTGTTGCTGCGGGGGTCATTCCACAACTCAACAGCATTACCATTACCATTCGTAATTTCATAGTTCGCACCATTTCCAAACGATTAAGAAGCAATAATTTCTTCGGGCATTTCTAGCAAAATTGGGACTTGGGACGGTTCATCTTCAAGTTTTGCACCCATCTGCAAAAGCTGCTCCTGAGGAGCCGGAAGCTCTGCCATCGGCTCTGTCGCCCACGGCTCTAGTTTAGGCTGCAACGCGGTCGATTTAAGTTTATCAACGGCTTGCTTAACAAACACTTGCAAGAAGGGAAGTCGCTGATTTTGTTGAAAGATTTTCTCCATGATTTGCTGAAGCAGATCTCGCTTCACGACCCCATCGGCAATGTCACCCTCAAAATATTCGATCAGCGTCAACCCGGCGAGTCGAGTGAGATAGGCAGCACTCACGCCTTGCAATAACCCACCCGCAACATAGGTGACGACATTAGTTTTGAGAACGGTGCCGATCGCCTGGGTTGAAATTTCCACAACGCCCAGTTTCACCATTAAACTCGCCATTGTGGTGGCAACTGTTTTGGCTTGATTTAGAGAGAATTTTTGCTGATAGAGCTTACTCAGATCCAAAACCATTTGGGCGTTAATCGCCGCCGCTGCCAACAGATCCAATGCAGGAAACGGGTTAGCAAATGCGGTAGTTGCGACAATCCATTGCGCTTGATCAATGAGGGGAAGCGCCCGATCGCGACGCACCGTATTCAATGCCTTTTTCGCTTCGGTTTTAATCCCATTCGCGTTGCCAAACGAACTCGCTAAGACAAGCTGTTTGCCTTCGTGCATGAGAATCTGACCCAGGCGATCGGTCAACGCTGAAATTTGTGGCGCTGGCGTTTCTAGCCATTCTTTAATCGAGCCGTCTGCTTGATGCTGTCGAACTTTGTGAGGTTTGGGATTGGTGGCGATCGCCATTACATCCTGTGAGATTAAGAGTTTGTCTACTCGTTGTCGAAGTTGATTGAGCAACTGTTGTTGTTCGTCTGGCAAATAGTGATCTTGTTTGTTTAACACCAGCACGGTGCGCTTGTGCGCGGCGGTCAATTTGCGAACCACCTGAAGTTGAGTTGCGGTGAGGTCACCATTCGTTAAAAACAGGATCAGATCTGCCGATCGCGCCACGTTCCAGGCATCTCGTTCTGCAACAATGCCGCTCTCGGTTGCCGAAAACAATTCTGGAGTATCGGTGAGGCTGAGGCTTTGTGACAGTTCTGATGCCCACGTTGATTGTAAAAGGTGCGTCAGCGATGTCTTGCCAACCGATTTACCGCCCATGACTGCAAGCCGAATCTCTTCTCGTTG
>JBBRMC010000802.1:0-2144 GCA_038231055.1 Leptolyngbyales cyanobacterium | reverse complement strand
GAAGTCTTGCCACTCAGCATCTCTCGGACGAATCACGCTGCCCTGACCATAGAGACGCAAAATTAAAGGCTGCTGCGTGAAACTGCAAAACATAATCGTCAGTCGTCCATTTTCGATCAGATGGGCGCTGGTTTCATTGCCGCTTCCGGTCAAGTCGAGATAGGCAACGGTGTGAGAATCGAGACAGCGAAAGGTATCGATTCCTTTAGGCGAAAGATTGATGCGCCCATGAACCGGGGCAGATGCCGTAAAAAACATCTGCTGTTCAGCAATAAATGTTTGCAGCGAGTCTGTGAGTTCGCGATAAAACTTTGCCAAAGTCAGAAATGATGAAGAGTAAGGCGATAGGACGATCGCTGGATCTACTTTACTCCTCACAGGGCGCGATCGTCCGCGTTTTTTAGCTCTCGGTTACTTCATATCCAGCCGCTGTGATCAGTTGCTTAAACGTCTCTTCAGAGGCTTTTGCTTCGATCGTGACCGTTTTTTGTTCTACATCAATATCTACTTTGGCATTCGGTTCAGATGTCAAAATAGTTTCTCTAATCTCTTTTGCAATCGCAGGGTTATCAAGGGTTGGAACGTGCAGCTTTAACGCCATTAGATTCACCATAAATAGCCTTTCATTGTAAGTCTTCTTATTCAATGCGATGCCCCGTCTGGAGATAGATTTCCGATCGTAACTTTTTCCGGATAGGAAATTTATCAAGTTGTAGTTGAAACATCATCAATATTTAATGAGCAACCGCATAAGTACGCATTTTGAATCCTACTTTAAACCTATTGCTATTGGGAGGAGTTGTTATGAAGGTGAAATCACTTAGTCGTAGCGTCATCATAGGCAGCCTTTTAGGGGTTGTGTGGATGCTGCCTGCCACGGCGCAACAAGCCCTGCTGACTCGTGGCGAAGTCTATAAATTGATTAACAGCGTACAACTGTTGCTCAACAATCGATCGCCGCGCTCTGCCAGAGTGTCGGATGTGATGGTGCCGCAAGATGCACTTCGCACGGCGAGTCGATCGAAAGCAGAGTTGCTGTTTAACGAAGGCTCTCTAGCTCGCATCGGCTCAAACGCAGTTTTTCGCTTCATTCCAGGAATGCGAGGCTTTCAGCTTAGAAACGGCACAGCGCTAATCATGAGTCCGCCGACCACGGCATCGACGCGCATCGAGACGCTAGAAGGTCAGGCAGTCGCCGAGATTCCAGCAAGCTCACCGCCAGGGGCACCTGCTACGAATGTGTTGAGTCTGGCAATGGTCGTTCAAGTCGATGGCGTGACGCAAAAGACGGACTTTTATAATCTCACGGGTACGCCGATCAAGATCACGGATGCTAGAGGCAATTTTATATTCATCCAAGGCGGACAGACTGTATCCGTTCTCAAAGGCACGTTAGGAGATGTCAGAACCTTTGACTTGCGGACGTTTTATAAAACGAGCGGGCTAGCGTCAGGCTTAGGACCTGGGCAAGACTCGATCGTGCTGCAAGAAGCACCACCCGTTCAACAAACCCTCAAAGCTGTCAGAACGGCAACGCTGGCAACCTTGGATTTGCAGACCAAAGCGATTGAGGGACTCTGCACTCTTAACGGGAGAGGAGGAGCCAGCACGCTAGAGACTAATTGCATTACGACCAATTCTGACGACCCGCTTAGAGGCTATGTCGATCGTCGGGAGGTCGTGACCCCGGTGCCGGAGAATCCAGTTCCGCCCGTTCCGCCTATTCAAATACCTCCCACACCGCCGATCGTTCCTCCCGCGCCGCCAGTTGGCACGGTTAATAATCCGAATGCTCTACCCCCCAACAATGCGGGAGTTGTCGTGCAGCAGCAAGGTAATGGCAATCAAATCCCGCCACCCGTCCCAAACCAACCCGTCATTCGTTAGTCGATGTCACGAACTATATTTTTTACTTAGATATGATTATGCGTGTTTCCTCGATCGCTCTTTGTGGGCTAGTAACTCTTGGTAGTTTTGGGCTTTCTTCGATCGCTGAGGCTGCCCCAGATTTAGTAGTGCCCACTCGTGAACTTCCCGTCAATTCTGACCCGTCGGCATTGCCATCAGACCTGACATCCCCTGAATCAGACATCAAACCGCTTGACCCAGAAGACACTAAATCAGAAGTCGGTGAGATTCGGATT
>JBBRMC010000801.1:0-2147 GCA_038231055.1 Leptolyngbyales cyanobacterium | reverse complement strand
TGAGCATGGTAGCGATCGATAAGGGTTCTAACCCAAGGGGTTTCCCCGGTAAGGTCTACATAATGGGTTTTAAAGCGAACGCAGGCATCGACCAACGCATTTGCATGAAGGGCAAAGGGACCGGCTGTGGTGAGCAGCACTCGCGTCTGGGAGACGATCGCATCAATCGCTGACTGATCTTGACTGTCAGCAACTAGAACATCGGCTGTGATACCAACCTCATCCCGAACGGCTTCTAACTTCTGGCGATTTCGTCCAGCGATCGCCCAACGCACTTGGTCAGGAGCAGTATGGCGAGCAAAGTACTGCACCGTTTGTTTGCCAACAAAACCACTGGCACCGTAGAGGACAACATCATAAGCACGGTCAGACATAGAAGAGGCACTCTTAACAACAGCTACACAGGCAACTTTAATTTCTCCTGCGTATTTTCACAACTCTAGGATTATGTCAGTTTGAGGAATAACTGCGCTTAATTTTGAATATTTCCGGTCAAGTCAGCAATACCGTTTTAACCCGTGGAAGAATCACCTGTAGCGTTGCTTTAACGGTTGCATCAGGGCTGAGAGTCTGAGCAATAGCATTTATTGCGAAAGTGAGATGCATTCAATGCCACTTCTGTAAGTTAATAGTGGTTCACCTATCTCACACCCCATCTTTAGATTTAATGCAAAAGCTACCTGAATCCTTAGAGAGCATTTTGGCGAATACTAGCGATCCGAATGCTGTTTTTTCTGCCTTATTGCCCGTGTTGTGCGATGTGTTGCAGTGCGATCGCTGCTTCCTCTATTTACGAAATCCTGACACAAGCATGGGGCACACACCCTACTGTTGGCGACGAAATCCGACGGTTCCTGATGTCACCAGTGAGGAGATAAAAGTAGAACCGACCTCTTTGCGTGAAGAAGACCCGCTTTTTGCAGCAGCACTAGACGCGAAACCCTCCGTCTATGTCGAAGATGTCGAAACCGCCGAACCCGCAGTCGTTAACCTGGAATTTGAACAAAAGTCTTTTGGGCACAGAGCTTTGATTCATGCTCATCTACGTCAAGATGGTATGACGTGGGGAATTTTGCAACCTTGTGTCTTTGGTCAACCGAGAGTTTGGACAGAATTTGATCACGATATCATGACTCAACTAGAACAGAGAATTACTCCGATCGCCGTTGAATATGTCAAGCAGAACCTTTCTGACTGAGAGTTCGACGAGTTAGCGTAATAGCCTAAGCGATGTGATCGCTAGCAGACGTGATAAGCATTCTGCTAGCGATGGCGATCATGATTAAAGATTAATTGACCCAGGCAACAAAACAGAATCAATTACGTGGATCACACCGTTGTCAGCTTCAATATCGGGCATGGTGACGGATGCATCATTTATTTTGACACTGCCATTAGAGGCAGTAATCCTAACATCTTCTCCTTCAGTAGTAGTTGCACTATTCATTTTAACGACATCCGCCGCCATCACTTTTCCAGAAACAACGTGATATTCCAAAATCTTTCTCAGCGTTGGAAGATCTTCTAGCAGCGATTCAACCGTCCCTGATGGCAACTTAGAAAACGCATCATCAGAGGGTGCAAAAACCGTGAACGGACCTGGACTCTTGAGGGCAGTATCAAGACCAGCAGCCGTAATGGCTGTCACCAAAGTGCTGAAAGTTCCCGCACTCATCGCAGTATCAACAATATCAGGCATAGATTTTGAAAAAACTAATGAATTTGAGTTGACGATCGTCGTCAAGCCCAAAATATATATCTATAGACAAACTAATAAATCTACCGCTTGAACGAAACTACAGAAATGATTAATCTGTCTTTTTGAGTAGAAAGTCTTGCAGGACGGACTAGAAACATCGTCATACAAGTCGAGCAAAATAGGGTATCAGAGTTTTTGCTTTCTGAGCAGAATAGTCCTGTTTTAACGGAGGGAGACATGAATTTAAAGTTTTACATTGCGTTTAATTACTTAACCCTCAACAGCGACTTTGAAACACTACCTTTACTAAATTGTTTGTAAAGGAGCTAGTGGTTTAGAAGCGATTGCCTTAACATAGACCTTTGGTAAACTGCAACTAGCGACAGAGAGGACTGAGGGTTGGGAAGTCAAGCGATCGAAGATGCAGCGTGGAGCGCTCTTGAGAAAT
>JBBRMC010000800.1:0-2149 GCA_038231055.1 Leptolyngbyales cyanobacterium | reverse complement strand
GAAGTGGTTTATGGCAAAGGCGAGGCGGTTTGGCAACCAGAACGTAAATTTGAAGTGCAAGGCGAAACTGGTGGACTGATTTTTGATGGCGATGGCGGCGTATTGATTAATCAGGAAGGCGGTCACTCGATCGAAGTCGCAGGTCGTCGCGGCATTTTCGCTAGGGATACGACTGCCGTTCTGGACTGTTTGATTGACGGCACTCCCTTATATGTCACGCCAGAAGACAGTTTATATACGCTGAGAGTGGCAGAGGCGGCGCGGCGATCGGCAGAGACCGGAGGCGTAATTCACGTCTGATCACCGTCCCAGCTTATTGGGAATGCCTTCACAGCCGCCGGGAATGGTTGCCCTAGTTTTTGAGCCACCCCAAGCACAGCAGTAGCAGCGTTGCTCTGGAGACATCTCTTCAGCGTTGGTAAAATCGGCATTTTCGACGACGGCTCCGGTGTGAGCACCTGTCTTGTAATTGGGTGGCTGAGTGCGGCTGCGGGGTGAGGCAGTTTCAGCAGTGCCGTAGAAGAGACGCAACCCATTCAAATCTGCTCCTCGCAGGCTGGCGCTAAATAAAATAGTCCGCGCAAAATTTGATTTCACTAAGTCACAGCGATCGAGGTTTGCCCGAATCAAGTTTGCCTCGCTCAAATCTGTCCAGCGCAAGTCTGTACCCGATAGGTTGGCTGCCGCTAGCATTACGCCCACATCGATGACGCGGGTGCCATGACTGCGGTCTTCTGCATAGCCGCCAGAGCCGTCAAGAATAGCACGTCCTAATCGGCGATCGCGCTTTAGAGGGGTCAGCAACTTAGCACGAGAGAGAAACCTCAGAATCTTGGCTTTGCCTGCTCCATCTACGCTGCTGAGAATGGCGGCAGTCCGACCTTCAGCGATCGCCCGTTCTTGAGGCCAATCCTCTAGCAAGCCTTCTTCATCTAAAACCAGATCCGAAATTCCTTGGAAATAAGTATCGATTGTTTGTTGTTGCGTGATCGTGTTTTGTTGAATCGTCAGATCTTTGGAAATGATGTATTGTCGCCAAGCAATATACACCGCCAAAATTGCGATCAAGATTTGCCCTAATGCCCCAAAGACTTCGCCCAGCGCTCCGATCGCACCCCAGTCGAGTTGCTTATACCAAATCATTAGGGTGTTGCCGAACCCTACGACTTTGAGTAAACCAATCACCGCGAGCGTCAATCCGGCTGAGGCAATTAAGACTGATTGTTCTTGTCCAGCCCCAAGTTCGACCAAAATCGGTTGCAGCACCGGAAACAGAACCCGCAGTGACAACAGCAACGCGACGATCGAGCCTGATAATATCAGCCAAGAACTGTTAGCAAATAGCCCGACGATGACGATGACGATCGCCACCAGCACGATCAGAGAAATTGCAGGACGGATGCTTGACAGCCTAGACGTGTCGCTGGGAGGAATGCCTACTCCTGGAAACGCAGAGGCGTTTCTTTCTCTCGAAATCTCAGCTTGATGAAGCTTAGGAATCGTCAAATGATCGGCTGTGCCCGTGTCCAATCCATCATGGGAGTGGGAAATCGATGAGTCGGGCAAAGGGGGAGGCGAATTGGGGTCGAGGGTCATGCCTAATCTAGAAAACCGCAGGCTTTAGGGGATATATGCCCTATCGTACCCGCTTCTCTCAATTACTATGAATAAATGCTTTGACGGGGAATTTGACAAATGCCGGAGCCGTGTATCGATTTGAGAGGTTGATCCCGGCAGCGGTTTTGGCTAAATAGAGGACGTAGAGACCGAACAAAATTTGGAGCGATCGCGTGATACACCTCATCTGTATTTCTCACTTACTAACTGTGTTCGTGATTGTAGTTGAGCGCCTTCGCTGACTGATGAACGAGAAATGTCAATGGTATGTCAGCTCAATTTAATCTTTGTAGATGACTCGTTATGGGTTATTGCAATCTTGGCTAACTGAGATCTCGCACCCGATTAGAACTCCCTCGTGGCTAGCATTCACCCGCCCGTGATTGAAAATCACGGTCTAACGGTGCGAAGTCCCCTCAAGGGACTGAACGAGGGATTGAGGCAATTCAGTCCATTTCAAGGGACTTCGCAAGGCTAGCCCGGAATTCCATTCACGGGCGGGACACCATCGTAGTGAAGAGGCTGATGCAAG
>JBBRMC010000799.1:0-2150 GCA_038231055.1 Leptolyngbyales cyanobacterium | reverse complement strand
TTGCGGTACAGCATCTAGCGCCAAATTGGTAGAGTCGCGCAGCAGATTCCAGGTGCCCACGAAAATAACGGCGACGATCACAAGACTAATCACCGGGTCAAACCAGAGCCAGCCCGTCGTGAGTATTGCGATCCCAGCCAGCACCACCCCCAGCGACACTACTGCATCCGAGACCATGTGCAGAAAGGCTCCTCTCAGGTTTAAGTCGTGCTTTCGACCCGACATAAAGAGCAGTGCTGTCATGCCATTAATGACGATGCCGACGAGTGCGACCCCGATCACCGTTCCTCCACTCACCGAGACGGGATCTCTAAATCGCTGAATGGCTTCGATCGCAATGCCTCCGATCGCCACCAGCAAAATCATGGCATTGAGAAGCGCTGCCAGAATTGAAGAACGCCGCAGCCCATAGGTATAGCGCTGAGTTGGACGCATCCGAACTAACCAGCTTGCACTCCATGCCAGCACAAGCCCCAGCACATCACCCAGGTTATGACCTGCATCAGCCAGCAGCGCCAGAGAGTGAGCCAAAACCCCAAACGTTGCTTCGGTGACGACAAATCCAGCATTCAGCGCAATGCCGATGATAAACGCACGGTTATAACTAGGCTGCCCGTGGTCGTGGTGATCATGAGCGTGATGATGAGCCATCGCTTCAGAAGAACTATAGGGTGTGTTTATTATATATGAACGTCTGCTCAGATGTTCTGCCTATCCCTCGCCTTTTGGCAGGGCGGCTCGTTCGCTTTGCTGAAACTCTCGCCACGATTTTTGCAACTCATCAGGGGCAGGATGTTGAGTGTCATAAATTGCAATCACATTGGTCAGTTCTCGCCTGGCTGGTAAGAGAATTTTGCTTCCTTGAGCCAACGCCAGTGAGGTGCCGCCATCTAAGTTCATCGCCTCATAGCATCCGAGAGACTTCATAATTGCGGCTTCTTTTCTCAAAGAGACTTTGCTGCGAAAGGTGACGAGCAGCAGTCGCTTCCCGTGTTCAGGAAACCCGATCGCGGCTCTCACTGCCGCACCCATAACATTGGGGTCTGTAAAGCCTTCCTGTTTGGGATTCAGCCAAACTTCGCCTCGTTTGAGCAGTCTTGGTCCTGCGGTGAGCGAAAACCAGTGTTGATCCCAGCGCGGTTTGCCATCGACTCGTGCTGTTGTCATGTCGGGGCGGTTGCCGATTCGCAGCCCTAAGGTAGTGCCATAGTTTTCCCACGGGCTATATTTGAGAAATTTACCGCTTGACACCAAATTTCCCATGACTCGCTTTTGAGCGTCCATGCTGAAAAAGGTGCCATTGGCGGTGACTGCTGCTTGAGATCGACGAACGATCGTTAAAAACGGTTCATCACCTCTTGTAGAAGAGGCGCTATTTGCCTGAGTTGCTCTATTGGCTAACTCAATGCTGATATAGGTTTTAGGATCGGTGAGATCGATCGTCGTGAGATAAAGCGGAACTCCTGCAATATTGAGCTGACTCATTTCAATGGGTCTGGTCGGAACGGAGAAATCAACGGGTTCGCGTTTAAGTTGGTCGGGTTTATTGACAGCAGTGGGAAGCAAAGATGGGTGAGAAATGGTCGGAGACTTAATAGGAAACATCACTGTAGCTAGGAAAAGGATGACTCCTGCTCCTGCGGAAATGCTGCTAGATAACGACACATAAAACTGAAAAGCTCTACGTCTACGATCGGACTTAAATCGGCTCTGCATCGATGCTTTCTGAAACGCTCCGTCGATCGTGCCCTGCTTCTTCAATTGTTCAATATCCATTAAAAAGATGTAATAGTTATTCACAGCTTTGAAACAAATGGGTGAAAAATCTACCCGATCATGCTGTCTAATCGTTTGGTAATTCAGGACGCGATCGAGACTCCTCGCAGGTTAAATTGCCATTCTTAGGATCGTGGATTCAATAACCTGTAAGACTTGTGAGCGTCTTCTGCCCTCCTCACGAAGTCTACCGTGTACACACAAATCGTTGATCGCTTCGTTTCAGTCGGCTTGTGCCCCCTTGTATCTTAAGAGTGTGGTAGACCGTCCCCCCTAAGATTCTTGAAATCGAGATTTAGCTAGGGTCACCACACGGCTTAAACTCAGAACCACCTCGAATTATCGGCAGGGAACTAAGACCTTCTAAGTATCCC
>JBBRMC010000798.1:0-2152 GCA_038231055.1 Leptolyngbyales cyanobacterium | reverse complement strand
TGCTAACGCTGAGTCAGCAAGAACCGTGGTGAAACAGTTATAGGTTTGGTCTTGCTCAGCAATTCGCGCTAGGGTTGCTGCAACCACCGATCGAGCCGATACCTCTTGTCCGCGAACGGTTTCTGCAATCTGAGTTGCATCCGGATAAGACTGATTCATGGCTCAAACACGGGTGCGGCTTCAGTCTCGTCAGGCAGAGGAAACTCCATCACGAGTTGCGCGATCGTTTGAATTCGCTCGAAGTTTGTCACCACTCCTAGATGATATTCGGGGCTGATCGGCAAGCCGATGAGTGCAGCGATTTGATCGACGCATTCAGCCGAATCTATTTGATTGGTCATGCCAACTCCTCAACACTAAACACACTTTCTCAACTATTAACTGGTTGTGAATTCACGGATGTACGATCGCCATCCGCCAAATTGAGTGATCTCTCGCTTTCCTTCGCAGAGAAAGGGTTCGCCTAGCACGCCTAAAACTTCTTCGCCATCTGATAAACGGACTTTTCCGATACACAGTCCGGCAGGCTCTAGCATCAATAACGTGCTGATTCCACTACTCGGAACTGCCCAGACTTCAACCGCGATCGCGGCTCCTCCCTCCGGCACTTTCAGCATGGCAGGGTGACGATCGTCGATCGACCAGAGCCGATAGGCAGGTTCTGTCGTCGTTTCTCGAATAAATGTTGCCTCAACTAAGAGCAAGTTTTTATTTAACTCTAGCCCCTGCATTAAAGTGCCATTGACGGCTAGATAAACCAATTTTTCCATTAAAAAAGACGCTGCATTCAACGCCTCTACAGAGTAATCATTAGTGTCTACTGTTAAGACTGTCTAAGATAATTTACCAATGCGTACAACCCCAATCGGTAGCTCTCGACACCAAACCCACTAATTTGCCCGATCGCCACCGGAGCAATATAAGAATGGTGACGGAATTCTTCGCGACGATAAATGTTGCTCAGGTGAACCTCAACCGTTGGGAGACTGACGGCTGCGATCGCATCCCGCAGCGCCACACTGGTGTGGGTATAAGCTCCAGCGTTGATTAAAATTCCCTCATGCTCATCTAACGCACTGTGGATGGCATCTACCAAAGCACCCTCGTGATTAGACTGTAGCGCCACAGATTTGACCTGCAACACTTGAGCTTCTCGCTCTAACATCTGATTTATTTCGTCCAGCGTGACGATTCCATAAACTCCGGGTTCTCGTTTTCCCAAGAGATTAAGGTTCGGTCCGTGGAGAACCAAAATGCTTTGCAATCGATTATTAGAACAAAAAGTTAACGACGACGCGGCTGGTCATTCACAGGAACCGGAATCGGCTCTGCTTCAGGTTGAGCTTCTGGACCTAGCAGCGCTTCGATAAGTCTGCGAGTCCATTCTTTTAGCTTTTCCAGCACATTTTCAATGTAATCCATTGAACAGACGGCTCCTTGAATATCACTTGGACAGTTTGCCGAGCTAGTTAATTTGAGCTTAACTAAACCGAAACTTCACGAAAACCTGATCAGATATTAACAGGGTATAACCGGAAAACCAACTGTCACGCTGATCATTTTTTCGCTTTCCTATAAATGATAACGAATCTCACGCCGGGATCAAGGGGTTCATTCGTGTACTAGGGGATCGCTGAGAAGTTTTCGGCGCAGGTGGTCGATCGCGCTACAGGCGCTAACCTGTCTCACCCAGTCGCGCCCTCGCGCCCCAAACTGATGGGCAAAACTCGTTACCTGCTCATCGGGACCTGCCAAGCCGATGTAGACCAATCCCACTGGTTTTGTTTCAGTGCCACCATCTGGACCGGCAACGCCCGTGATGCTAATTCCCCAAGTGGTGTGAAGACGCGATCGCACGCCAACTGCCATCTGCTGCGCCATGATATCACTGACGGCTCCATGCTCTGCTAAAGCGGCGGGATCAACCCCCAACAAATTTTGCTTGACGGAATTGTCGTAGGAAATTACGCCGCCCCAGAAATAGCGGGAGCTACCAGACACACTCGTCAACATTTGTCCTAACCCGCCCCCTGTGCAAGATTCGGCGACACTAAGCGTCGTTTGAGTAATGGTGAGCAGTTCACCGACGACGGACGCGATCGTATCGTCATCACTGCCATAACAGTCCAATCCGCCGATCTGCCGAAGTTGC
>JBBRMC010000797.1:0-2155 GCA_038231055.1 Leptolyngbyales cyanobacterium | reverse complement strand
TCACGGGCGGGACACCATCGCAGTGAAGAGGCGGGTGCAAGATCTGGCGTTGCTGAATTGATCTATGAAGCACAGATTTTACCCTCACCCTAGCCCTCTCCCAAAAGGAGAGGGGACAAGAGTTCTGGCTCCCTTCTCCCTGGGGAGAAAGGTTGGGGATGAGGGCATTTCATATCTGCATTCAGCAACGCCCAAGATCTCAGATGACGCAGAAAACTTATCGCTACTTTGAATAGAGATTCAAGACCAGCTTTGGTACATAATTCCAACGATTCATCCCAAAGTTTAGAGGTTAGCAAAATAATCGCAACTGTTCATGGCGACCTTCAGGGCTTAAAATCGGGTCAAGTTAAGCACCTTGAGCAGCTATAAGTAGGGAGGCACCATTATTTGTAGGATAGGTCAGCGATAGCGTAACCCATGCGGGTGTTGGGTTTCGTCCCTCAACCCAACCTACATCCATCTCACTGAGTCTGATTTACCTCGCCGCAGTCGCGATCGCTTAAGGGGGATTCGTTGTTTAGTCGTTCAGTCTCAATCGCCCGACACCAGTGCAGAATTTCAGGCAGTGCAGTCTGATCACGATCGAGCGTTACTGGTTGGGTTGCAGACAGACAGATATTGCCGAAGTTGTTGCGCTAGATTTTGCACATGGGGCTGTTTCAATAGAGATAAATGATTTCCTGGCACCTGATGCAGTTGAATATTGTTAGCTAATGCACTCCAGCCGAGAGTTGGGTCTTGCCCAATCGCATCCGATTGTTCAACAGCTTTAAACAATGTGATGCGATCGAGGTAGGGCTGCGGCACATACCGATAAGCTGCTTGGCTGTTAGCAACTAAAATTCTGAGCAGGGGTGCGATCGCAGATTCATCCAATAGCTGTAATCGGGACTCTTCAGGAATCTGGCGTACGATCGCAGACCACTGCCAGCGAGCCAGCCCAGGTTTCCAGGAATGAACTCGATTGGTCGCGATCGCGCCATAGTCAAGCAAAAACGGCAGCGTAGACCAGAGGGCAGTTCCCAACAAAAACTTGAGGCTCTGATAGAGAGACGGTTGGTGATTGATAGGAGCCGGAGTGTCGAGAACTGCTAGGAGCGCAATCTGCTGTCCTGCTTGAGTGAGTTGTTGCGCCATCTCGAACGCGACTAACCCCCCAAACGACCAGCCTCCTATGAAATAGGGACCGTGGGGCTGAAGGGTTTTAATTGCCCGAATATAATAAGCAGCCATCGCTTCAATTCTGTTCAACGGCGAGGATTTTCCATCCAATCCCAATGGTTGAAGTCCATAGAAACTGCGATCGCTGCCTAGATGCTGCGCCAGTTCGAGGTAGGGAAACACTACGCCAAACATTGGATGCACACAGAAGAAGGGTTGTTTACTTCCACCCAAAGTTAAGGGCACTAGCGGCGATCGGGCTTCTATAAGGGCTGGGTCAGGCGACGCAATCCGATCCTGAATTTGAGCATTACCGTTTGAGAGAGTTGGTTGCCCAGAGGGTAGTGCAGACGGCAAGCGCTTATGACGGTGAGCCGAGCGATCTAGCCGGACGAGTGGGGGAATTTTTTGGGCTGAGGTGGTGTCGCGCAAGGTTGCAATCACGGGAGCCAGTTGAGCGATCGTAGGCGCTTCAAACACATTCTTCAAAGGCAATTCTAGCCCAAAGGCATCACGAACCCGGGAGGTCATCTGGGTTGCTAACAAAGAATGTCCGCCCAACTCAAAGAAGTTGTCGTGAAGATTCACGTCTTTGAGCCGCAAGAGTTCTTTCCAGATATTAATCAGGATACATTCTGTTTCCGTAGCAGGTGCAGCGCTTTGCGCGTTCGGTGTGCTCGACGAGTAGATCGAATCTTCATTAAGTGGGAGGAGGGCACGACGATCAACTTTGCCATTGGCGGTCAGAGGAAGCGTTTCTAAGGGCACAAACGCAGAGGGGATCATGTAGTCTGGCAACGTTTGCCGCAGCGATTGACGGAGTTCAGAGATCAGTTGACGGGCGAATTGCGACTGAAGTGGATTGTTCGTGTAGGGATGACCCGATAAGTCGCGTCGCTGAAGCATGGGTAAATCAACGGTTACACCCACGCCATGCCGAATCAATAGAACGTCGTAGTCTCCTGTATGGGCTTGGTTTGACCAGGTAATT
>JBBRMC010000796.1:0-2158 GCA_038231055.1 Leptolyngbyales cyanobacterium | reverse complement strand
GATGGACTCAGGAAAAATCACTCAAGCCGAAGCAGCGTTGACCGACCTGATTGAAGCAATGCCCGACTTTGCAGAAGCCATTAATCGCCGAGCGGTGCTGTATTTTGTGACAGGAGACCACCACAAAGCGATCGCCGATTGTCAAGCCGTGATTCGTCTGGCTCCCATTCACTTTGGGGCGCTCCACGGATTAGGATTATGCTATGCCGCACTCGGTGATTATCACAAAGCGATTCAGGCGTTTCGAGACGCACTCAAAATCCAGCCGTTCGCGATTCAAAATCAACGATTAATATTAGAATGCACTGCCAAACTAAGTTAGTGCTTAGTCATTTTTAATATGCTGAACACCTTTAATTCGCTGTTAGGTCGTCATCCCGATCAAATGAAAGCCAACGTAGAAATCTATACTTGGCAAACCTGTCCGTTTTGTATGCGAGCCAAACTGCTGCTGTGGTGGAAAGGAGTTAATTTCACTGAACACAAAATCGATGGAGATGAAGTCGCTCGATCGGCGATGGCAGAACGCGCCAACGGAAAGCGCAGCGTTCCCCAAATTTTCATCAATACCCAACACATTGGCGGCTGTGACGATCTCTATGCGCTCGATCGTCAAGGGCAACTCAATCCCTTACTCACTCAGCCTGCTTAATTCCTTCCTCGCAATCTCTGATCCCCAATCTTTTTTCTCAACTTGGCAAACGTCCAGTCAAGCGAGAGAATGGAGAACTGTAACCCACAAGGTCTTGTTGTGAACAACGTCCGCACCGTTTCCGATACTAAACGTGCTTTTTATAACACCCACACGCGCCCGGTAAACTCTATTTACCGCCGAGTCGTTGAAGAATTGATGGTGGAAATGCACTTGCTCACCGTCAACGTGGACTTCCACTATGACCCAATCTACGCCTTGGGGGTGGTTACGTCCTTCGATAGCTTTATGCAAGGCTATCGCCCCGAAACAGATAAGTCTTCAATCTTCAACGCCCTTTGTCAGTCGTTAGGCGACAACCCTCCCAACTATCGTGGCGATGCCGAACATCTGCTTTCACTCGCTTCACAGCACCCCTGGGAGCAATTGCTGTCGCCGTCGTCTGATATCCCCGAAGCTCACGACCTGCGTAATCATCTTCAATCGATCGCTAACAATCCTAAATTCAAATACAGTCGGCTGTTTGCGATCGGGCTTTTGACGCTGATTCAGACTGCCGATCCGTCGGTCATCAAAGATGAGACAAAACGCACAGAAGCCTTGAAGCAAGTCTGCTTGATGTTGAATCTGCCCCAAGACAAGCTGCAAAAAGACTTAGAACTTTATAGCAGTAACTTAGAAAAGATGATCCAGGCTCAGATCGTGATGGAAGATTTGATCAAAGCCGATCGCAAAAAGCGGGAAGAACGTGCCCAGGCGAAAGCAGCTTCTGCCGAGGCAGCAGTTTCAGAACCGCCCAAAGACGAAGCGACTTCTGGCTCTTAATCATCACAAGCTTTCATTGGGTGGGCATTGCGTCCGCCCTTTTTTATGTTTTTAGAATGCAGAACGGCATTATTCGGTGTAATAAAGATTTCAATCAGTCTAAAAATAAGATTCAAACCGTACTATATGACTTTAATAATCTGCAAGGGGTTTAATGCCCTTGAGTACATTCGTCCTTCATCAACCTGGCTCCGCCTGTAAAAGATTTGTAATTAGGCAGCACTGACCGTTAGACGAGCACCAACTCAGGGTATCCCAAGAGAACCAACGATTCTACGTGTCGATCATGGGTAGCCTTAAAAATTCCTTGACAAATTCTTCTCCAACTCAGCCAGACAAACCGCCTGCTTTCACCAAACACTCTCTCAACGTGATGGAGGTCTTAGTGAGCGAAGAAGTTGAGAGTCAACTCAATGCCTTGCCTCATAAAGTCGCCCGCCAAATAAACCCGGATGAGGTTACTGCCTTTACTCTCAATCGGCTGCCTGCTTTATATGCAACGAGTAAACGCGGCTGGCAACGTCAATGGAAGCGAGGAAAGGGAGAATTACACCCCCAAATTGCCACAGCCGTGCGTCAAGGAATTGTGGCAGTGCAACGCGATCCGCTTCATGGAGACAGTCCTCTCACGTTTGCAGACGCAGATGTGGCTCAAACTGCCCTAGAAGAATTGAAACACTT
>JBBRMC010000795.1:0-2159 GCA_038231055.1 Leptolyngbyales cyanobacterium | reverse complement strand
TGCCTTTGTTGCGGCGGCGGCAGGAGTTCCGGTGGCAAAACATGGAAATCGCTCTGCCTCTAGTCGAGTTGGGTCTGCTGACGTGCTAGAAGCGTTAGGAATCAACTTGGGTGCCCCGCCTGAAAAGATTCGATCGGCGGTTGAAGCGGTGGGCATTACGTTTCTATTTGCTCCGGGCTGGCATCCTGCCTTAAAAGCAGTGGCACCGATGCGGCAGTTGCTCAAAGTGCGGACGGTGTTTAATTTGTTAGGTCCATTAGTGAATCCGCTACGCCCTAGTGGGCAAGTGATCGGAGTGTTTGATTCGAGCTTGCTAGAACCGATCGCTCAAGCCCTCAACGCGCTAGGCACCAAACGTGCGATCGTGCTCCACGGTCGAGAACGGTTGGACGAGGCTGGGTTAGGCGATCTAACGGATTTAGCGATTCTGTCGGATCAGCAGGTGCAATTAGTGACGATCGATCCCCAAGCGCTCGGACTCACGCCTGCCCCGATCTCAGCCCTGAGCGGTGGAGATGTGCAAACCAATGCTGAAATTTTGCAAGCCGTGCTTCAAGGCAAAGGAACTCAAGCCCAGCAGGATGTCGTTGCCTTAAATGCGGCTCTCGCTCTGCAAGTTGGAGAAGTGACCTCTGATCACTCAGCCGGACTTGCGCTAGCGAAGGAAGTTCTAACGTCCGGTGCAGCATGGGATACGTTAGAGCGATTAGTGAAGTTTCTCCGCTAGCAATTTTTCTGACGGATCGTAAATTAAATAAGTTCTACAAGCAGGAATGTACTGTGGGTCCCTGCTTGTAATAAGCCCTATTTCTTAACCAGAACACTGCTGAAACTCGATCGTCTCTTGCTTAATCGTGAGATCACAACTTCCAAAAAAATCGTGACCTAAGAGCCTGACGGGTCCGATCGTAACAGGCACATTGCGAATAACCCGAGTGCCAACCCGAATAGATTGCATCATCCCCACGGCAACTTCTGTCTGTCCGGCAGGGGTCATTGCCGTGGTGGTGCCAATAATTTTTGCGCCTAGCGCCTCTGCCATGTCAGGAGTGATCATGGTGCCCGATGCTCCTGTGTCTACCATCATCTCAAACGGACGATTGCCATTAAACAACACATCAATCACCGGAATGCGACTCTGGCGATACTTAATTCGAGCGCGATAGCTGCCGCTTCCAGACCCAGATGTTGCCTCTGCCATCGTATCTGCAAGGGGCGTATCAACCACGATTTTAGACTCCAGCGTTTCACTGCGGTCTTTTCCTGTCCGGGCTGCTCGATTTTGTGCCAAGGCAAGACTGCGCTGATATTCAGCGAGTTTTTGGTTGGCAAACTTTTTATTAGGGTCTGCTTTAGGAACTTGTTTAAGCAGCGCGATCGCCTGTTGCCACCGACTAACCACAAGGTTCCAGTCGTCTGCTGACTGGACAGATTGACTCATACTTTTCGCGCTCTGGGCTTTGTCGATCGCTAACTGATACGCTTCACTCTCTGCTGCTTTCGCCGATTTTGCAGCAGGGCTAGAAGTCGTTACGGGTGACGCTTTTGGGGGCGTTGAAGAACTTTGACTGGGGATGTCTGGGCGACCACACCCCAAGCTATTAAGAGACAACACTCCTGCAACCAACCACAAGAAAATCTCAGACCGGGATAATTTCAGCATGAAGTTCGACAAATAAATAAGTAGGTCGTAACCGAGACCCCACACTTAGCATTCCCTGACGACGGGGGCGATTGATCCACTATCTCCTATCTCAGATAAGCTTGGCAAAAGTGAGCCAAGAACAGCACAACCCAAAAAACTCGTGCGATAATGCCAAAGATCATTTTTGCACCCTCTCCTCTATGTCTCTCTCCGTTGCTCAACCCGCTCTGCTCGTGCTGGCAGATGGCACGGTTTATCAAGGTTTTTCGTTTGGTGCCTCTGGAACCACGATCGGAGAAGTCGTCTTTAATACGGGTATGACGGGCTATCAAGAAGTCCTGACTGATCCCAGCTATCGAGGACAGATTGTCACCTTCACCTATCCCGAACTCGGCAACACTGGGGTCAACCCCGAAGATGACGAGTCGGCAACTCCTCACGTCCGCGGTGTGATCGCTCGGAATGTCTGCGATCGTCCCAGCAACTGGCGCTCAACCCAATCGCTGTCAGACTA
>JBBRMC010000794.1:0-2161 GCA_038231055.1 Leptolyngbyales cyanobacterium | reverse complement strand
GTTGCTAGCGGCGGGTGATGGGCAACGTTGGGCTGCTTGAATTTTTGTTAAGGCAGTGTTTTAAGTTTATCTATCAAATCTTCAGCAGAATGCAGTTTGAACTTAGGAGCCTTACAAATCTAAACTTTATTGTCCAACCCTAGTAAGTCTTGCAGTAAGCCAATGTGTTTTGAAAGTTGCTCAAGTTGTTTTTGAAAGACTCCTTAGCTATCAATCATAGGATTGATGTGTCCTGTTGTGCGATTGTTGACAGTTTATTGTATTCTTCTCTGTGCGCTTGTATTGCGTCCCAAATGTCAACTTTTTGCTGAAGATTGAGCCAAATTTGAGGTCCATTCCCTAGTGTTTTCCCAATACGAATTGCCATGTCTACCGTGATGGGTCTTCGACCTTGAATAATTTCATTAACAGTGCGCCGAGATACACCGAGAAACTCAGCAAAGCTCGTTTGAGTCATTTCAAGATCTTCGAGCACATCTGAAATGACCTCGCCAGGATGCACTGGTCTTATTTGCCTCCCATTAACAATATCTTGTAAGTCTTTCATAGATCATTCTCCTAATTGAAGTGGAACTCTTTAGCTTCTATAGTCAGTGATAATCTTCAAGATTTAAATCGTATGCGTCGTTATCTCTAAATTTGAAAGTAATGCGCCAGTTACCTGATACCTTTATTGACCAAGTTTCTCTTCTATCACCTTTAAGCTGGTGTAAGTTATATCCCGGTATTCTAAGGTTATCTATATCTGTCGTGGAATCTATTACTTCAAGTCTTACTCTTATTCTTTTTTCTAACTCTTTGGGTATACCTTTTGCATTACCTTCTCTTAATAACCTTTCTAATGCCTTATTTCTGAAAGTTTGTATCACTCAATATAGCTCTTCTATATTTCATATTAAATTTTGGTCTACAATGTTGTAATCTTGTGGAATAAACGTAATTTTTGTAATTTTGTAGGTTACAGTCCTACTGTAATGCGAGAGGTTACAAATGTCAAGGCTTCAATTACTGCGAAAGCGAAAGAGGTTGTAGCAAATGCTTGTTTTGAGGGTCCGCAAGTAACAACTGCGCGGCACCAGAACTACGAATATGGCTGTGTTGCAAAGGGCATCTAAGTCCGATGAGCGCGAGCGTTGGGCTGCTTCAAGTTATTGATGGAGGCAGTAGCTAAGATCTGGTTCGTCAGTCTTTAAAGTTGGGCTGTCTGAGAGTCTTTTGTAAGTTAAGACAGCGATCGCCCACTCAATAGACTCACGATCGCCTCCGTCAACTGATCGGGTTCGATCGGCTTGGCAATGTGTTTCTGAAAGCCTGCCGCGATCGCGTGTTGCCGATCGATTTCTCCAGCGTAGGCAGTCAGAGCGATCGCCGGAACCTGCCCTCCCTGCTCTGGTGACAGAGACCGCACCTGTCTAATCAACGTGTAGCCATCGATCTCTGGCATTCCAATATCACTCACCACTACATCGGGCTGAAATGACTCTAGAGCAATGAGAAATTCGGCAGCAGAGGCGACGGTCATTGCTTCGGCTCTAGCCTGAGCCATCATCGCCGAAAGGAGTTCGCGGCTATCTGGCTCGTCGTCAATGATCAGCACACGGATGCTGGTTAGATTCAGGTTTTGCGCTCGCGACGGGCTAGATTGATCTTTCTTTGAGTTGACGTTGAGCAGGGGTAGCCTGACCGTAAAAGTAGCTCCTTTCCCTTCTCCAAGACTGTCAGCAGTGACGGTGCCGCCGTGGGCTTCGACCAGTTGATAGACGATCGCCATGCCTAACCCTAGCCCACCGTGGTTGCGAGTCACAGAAGCATCTTCCTGGCGGAACGACTCAAAGATGTAGGGCAGAAAGTCTGGACTGATGCCTTTGCCCGTGTCTGTGATGGTGATCTGTGCTTGGTTGTCGATTTGCTCTAGCCGAATGTCGATGCGTCCGCCGCTGGGCGTGAACTTGACCGCGTTGGTTAGCAAGTTCCAGATGATCTGCTGGAGCCGAACGGTATCTCCGCATACTTGTCCGACATCAGAGAGCATCGAATGAATCTGAATGGACTTGGCGATCGCAGCAGTCTGCACGGTGTCGATCGCGGACTCAATCACCAATAACAGATCGACAGGAGCCTTATTCAGACTCAGCTTGCCGCGCAACACGCGAGCCATATC
>JBBRMC010000793.1:0-2161 GCA_038231055.1 Leptolyngbyales cyanobacterium | reverse complement strand
TGCAGCGCTTCATAAACTTTGTCGTAAGCATATTTCTGCGTGAGTTCGAGCACCCCGATAAAGCGACCGTGACCGTCATCTAACCGGACTAAACTCCCTTCTTTGAGCGGCTCAGCAACGTCTTCGGTGACAGGCAGCGTAACTGGAATTGACCAGGGCAAGCCATTTGACAAGTGCATTTCATTGACGACCCGATCGTAGTCAGCTTTTTCTAGAAAGCCAGTCAAAGGGCTAAAGCCACCAATGGCAATCAGAGCCAGATCAGAAGCCGCCCGTTCATCAAGCTGCACTCTAGGCAAATGGTCAGCTTTTGAGAGAAATTCTTCGTGTTGGGCGGGGCTAGCAATGCGGTTAATTAATTGCCCACCGTGGGGAGCGATGCTGTCTGGGTGACTCATAAGTTGCAGGGTGTCGGGATGTAGAAATCTCCTTTCTCTACGTGAAAAGGAGCCTTCATTGAGGGTAGCAGGATTAGGATCGAGAACGGTAGAATTAACGCTTCAAAGCGCTAACCTGCTCTATAGCCGCAGATAGTAAAATGAGTTGGTGATTAGTCCTGTGAATCAACCTCAAAGCGATGACGTGGCGCTGGGCGGTCAGGTGACTGTTCCAGCCGGTAGTGTCGTGCTAGGGGGACTAGACGGACTTCGGCGACGGTTTGCAAGTGACCGCGTAGACCAGCGCATCGCCGCACTCCGCGAGGGACAACGCTCTGGCATGGGGCTAGATTTTTTGATTCAGGGATTGCAAGACTCGTCGCTTCAAGTTCAAAAAGTAGCGTATTTGTTGTTGCAAGCGCGATCGGACCTCAAAGCAAAAAAGGCGTTAGACGATTACAGCCCCTATGCGCTGTTTGAGTGTTTAGCAACCTTGACGGGACACGCGGCGGGAATCACCGCGATCGCTGTTGCCACACGTCACTTCATCTACCGTCCTGATCAAGAGATTCTAATCAGTGCTAGTCGTGATGGCGTGGTCAAAGTTTGGGATCTGCAAGCGGCTGAGGAAATATTTAGTGTCAACACCTGGTCGATCGTGTTTGCCATCTCGATTGATGCGGACGAAGATAGTTTCACCATCAGAACCAAACAGCAGGTGGTGAAATCGTGGAGTCTGAGAACTGAGGAAGTAGTCACTCCTTTTCAAAAACAACCCAAAAGTATTGCGTCGGTGACGGTGAACGAGGGCAGACATCTGATTAGCGGCAGTCGCAAAACCATCAAGATTTGGGATTTACACGCAGCCAGAGAAGTTTGCTTATTGCAAGGACACTCAAGTTTAGTGACCGCAGTAGCGGTGAGCAGCGATCGTCCGTTAGTCGTTAGTGGCAGCGAAGACCGCACCGTCAAAATTTGGGGAGTTGCCTAACAGTAGAGATGCAAAGTCCCGTCTCTTATCCAGGGTGTGCCAACGTTTGCGGAGACAATGTGGTGTTTCTGAGTCGCGATCGCCAAAAAATGATGGGTTTCACTGTCCGCTATGACTATCCGTTTGATCCGATTCGCTGGGACTTTCAGAACATGATCGGCAAATTTCGATTCACCTCGTAGAGAACCGTAACTTTTACGGTGAGAAACCTATCCAAGTGGGAGTTGGGCATTTAGGGAATTATCTTGTCGATGAGGACTAACGATCGCCGCTTTTGACTTATTACTCCTCTGGCTTGCCTTTTAGCTGCTCAAAACTCTGAGGCAACTGATTGAGTTGAAAATATTGGTGAAATTTGTCTGTGACTTGAATCCAATACGATCGCCCGTCTGACTGTCGTCTCTTGCGAACAAATCCCTGCAATACCAGTTCTTGAACGTGCTGATATGCGCCTGATCCCCGCAGCTCGACCAGATCAGTTTGGGCGATCGGACCCTTGATCGCGACGGCTGCTAGAGTTCGCAGTTCCCCGATTCCCAAATCTGCCGGAACCATAATTTGCACAAGATGTTGAAAGGCTTCTCGTAGCTGTAAGCCATATCCATTAGGCGTTTCTACAATTTCTAACGCGCTGTCTCGGTGGGCATAATCTGCCATTAACTCTAAAAGTCCTTCTTCGGCAGAGTCACGATCGCACACCGCAGCCTCAGCAATCTCAGCGATCGAGAGGGGTTGCGCCTTTAGATAAAGAATTGCTTCAATGGTGCTGGCAAGACGAGACATGAAAAACCCG
>JBBRMC010000792.1:0-2164 GCA_038231055.1 Leptolyngbyales cyanobacterium | reverse complement strand
TTCAGTGCGGAACCGACAACACTCTAAAAGACCGCACCGATCGTGCAGGGCGTTGCAAAAGCTGCAATCATTTGTTTGCCTTTGAGCCAACCACCACTACAGACAAAAGCTTTCAGATTACTGACCCGTTTTTTGCCAAAGCGATCGCTGATGTCTCGGCGGACAACACGTTATTTTTCACACCCAAGCAGCTTTATTATTTGTTGGATAATCGGCTCACGGCTCGATCGTCTCCAAAGGGTTTCGCGTGGCTGTTTCTTTATCTTTTTATGAGCGTTTGGGCACCCGGCTTTATTGGGACAATCCTCTCGATGTTTTTGGGTAAATCAGCCTATCTGATCGTCTTGGTCGGGTTAAATCTATTTTTCATCAATAAATTTTTTCGCGCCAGCACTTCTGACCAATTGAACCATGCGATTCGCAGAGCTAATGCCAGAAACTTACAAGTCTTAGGAATTCTAATTCTGATCATCGGATTTTTCTTGGGTCTTCAAGTCTTAAATTCTGCACCTGTTTTTGTTTTGATGGTGTTGTTGGGAATGTCGTCGATCGGGCTGGGAATTTGGCAGAAAAAACAGCAAATTAATCTTGTAAAGACTTCATTAGTTAGCGAGACACGGGTGAAAGCTTGGCTTGATCGCTGGACTACGATCAACGGCACAATTCCCAAACTCTTGTCCGCCCCCGTCGAAGCCCGCAACGCTCAACCCGTCAGTCCAGATGTCAGTGCCTACAGCTTTGATCAAGTCATCGTCTGTGAGAGTGCTGCGATCGCGCAGTTGTTAATCGCTAATAACGTTCACTTTGAAAATAACTGTGCCATTCTCAGCATCACGGGCTACCCACAAAGCATCTTTGCAACCGTCATGGAAATGCTGCGGCGCAACTCAGATCTCAAAGTCTATGCGCTTCACAATGCCAGCCCTCAAGGAATGCGTCTGATCAGTCAACTGAGATCAAGCTCTGATTGGTTTCAAAATAGCTCTGTGCAACTGATTGATTTGGGGTTGTCGCCTCGACAAATTTTAGCGGCTACTCGTCTAGTGATTCGGTCGTCAGAACTATCGGCTCAAGCTGCAAAACAACTGCCGATCGACGTGCGCCAAACGCTATCAGCCGACGAATTAACCTGGTTAGATAGTGGCAAGTTTGTCGAGTTAGAATCTTTTAGTCCACAGCGATTAATCAGAGTGATCAATCAAGGTCTCTCTCAGAGCTACACGATCGACGAGGGTGGCAGCACGCTTCTAATAAACGATGGCACGTCGAGCGGCTATCTCTATACTGCTGATAGCTTTGGTTGAATCTGGGAAGCTTCTTACTATCCTCAAATCATGCTGCAAATTTCTAAACACGTCACCCTTCCGTTAAGCGAGATTGAAATGAGCGCGATTCGATCGCAGGGGGCAGGCGGTCAAAACGTCAATAAAGTGGCGACTGCCATTCACTTGCGGTTTGATATCAAAGCCTCATCGCTGCCCGATCGCTACAAAGAAGCGCTGTTAAATCTCAGCGATCATCGCATCACCCAAGACGGAATCGTGGTGATTAAAGCTCAAGAACACCGCAGCCAAGAGCAAAACCGAGAAGAAGCGTTAGAACGGCTGCAAGCCTTGATCACTCGCGCTGTAACGGTGCCGCGCCCTCGTAAACTCACTAAACCTACTCGTAGCTCTCAGAAGAAACGCCTCGATCACAAAACCAAGCGAGGACAAATTAAGTCGATGCGAAAGCCAATAGTAGAGTGACTGGTTCAACAGGGATTTTGGGTGTTGCTGCATCGAGGGATCAATTCGCTGTATAACCCTCAACTTTAAGAGAACCGGATTGCTCAAAGTTCCCAAAACTGGAGAGTTTAAGGGCTTTACGAGAGTCTGCAATCCGCGTTCAACCCTCAATTCAGCACTGCCGAACTACTCACTCGAGTCGATTCACTCGAATCCATTCACTAGAACACAGGTTTCAGAAAGACTTGGGTGCAGTATTGCTGAGCTTTGCTAGTGTCATGGGACATAGTGACCTCAGGCTAGGGAGAGTTAGTTCTACCCATGTGCTAATTTTGTCAAAAATTACTCGTGTTAAAATGTCCCAAACCTTCTCCAGTAGGCACCTGTACTTATGCAGTCTCAAACTAAATTAGTATCACTTGCTACGGAACCTGCGA
>JBBRMC010000791.1:0-2166 GCA_038231055.1 Leptolyngbyales cyanobacterium | reverse complement strand
GTAAATATTCACTAGACGGCATCATAGATGTCACGATCTCCTGAACTGGTGGCGATTTTCTAGAATTTTACTCATTTCAGTGTTTGGCGGCTTTGAGCTCTGGCCTTTGTGGTCGCATTCTCGTAGAATCGCAATGTGGCAAAAGCAGCATCAATACAGCTTCCCAAAGAATTACTTGAGCAGATTTATGCCGAAGTTGAGACCCGTGTTTCGAAGAAATTTGAAAGCCGGATCCTGGAGCTGGAGAAGAGATGTGAGCAGCTCGAAGGTGAGCGGGACGCTTGGCGCAAGCGGTATTACAAAGAGCAGGAAAAATCACAACATCTTGAGGGCAAGCTGCAGCTGGCTAATGCAGAAATTGCAGCCCTTAAAGAGTTAGTGCAAAAGCAAGCCGCACAGATTCACGATCTGCAGAAGCAGATCCATGGCAAGAGATCGGAAGTGACGAAACCAGCTCCTCTTGCTGACGCGCAACCGAAACGGAGTCGCGGCAAGCGCGATGGTGAGCAAGGTTTTGGTCGAAAGAAAAGGGATAATCTCGAAGCTGTAAATTGCATCCATGATATCGATGAAACTAAGCGGCAATGTCAGAAGTGCGGATTGCCGTACAAGCAAATCGGTGAGAAAGTTAGTGAACAGATCCATGTCGAATTCAAGGTAGTCCGGCTCGTTCATCATCGCATCAAACGTGCGAAGACTTGCCAGTGCAGTGGGGTTGTCGCAATTAAGGTCGCCCCAGCACCCGAACAATTGTTTAAATCAAGCATATTTTCAATCGAGACTTGGTCTCACATCATTTTCGACAAATACTACGGACAGAGACCCACGAATCGCACTCTGAACATATTGGAGACATTTGGGTTGGAGGTCTCTCAAGGGACATTTACAAATGGTTTGAAGAAGCTACATCAAAATCAAGTGTTCAAGCCACTTATCGACGACATATCCGCTCGTGTGCTTGCGTCGACTCGCCAACAGAAGGATGAAACCGGCTGGAAAGTTTTTCAGGAAACTGAGGGAAAGAAGGGCTATGCGTGGTGGCTTTGGGTCACCCGCGTGCAGGATTGCTGCTTGTTTCATATCGATCCAAGTCGCAACAGGGAAGTAGCTAAAAGAACTATCGGCGCCGATCCCGTTGTAGTTCTGAGTGACTGCTTTGCGGTCTATCGAAACATGGGTGACAACGTCACAAACGCTTGGTGCTGGGCTCATATTCGAAGGGCGTTGCTCGGGCTGTCCTCTTTCAAAGGGCTGCAAGAGATGTCGCAGGCATGGGTGAAAAAGGTCGACCAGCTCTATCATCTAAACCATCTACGCTTAGCGGCACCAACAGAGGCTATGTATCGCATTCACGAAGAGCAACTGCAAAAGGCTGTAGCCGAATTTGAGCGACAATCAAAACGCAATGCCGTACGAAAAGGCATACACAACGAAGCCCGAAAGGTGTTCGCTAGAATTGCATCGCACTGGGAAGGTTTGATTGTGTTTGTTCGCATGCCAGCCATATCCATGGACAACAACCTCAGCGAACAAGCTTTACGAAACCCGGTTGTTGGACGCAAATGCTATTACGGTAGCGGCTCGCAATGGAGTGCCCAACTTGCAGCCGACCTATTCTCAATATTTGCTACCCTGCAAATGAATGGCATTAATCCACGACTTTGGCTCATCGAGTACCTGCACGCCGTCGGAAAAAACAAGTGCAAGGCACCGAGCAACGCCGCTGATTTTCTTCCATGGAATACACCGCCTTCTGATCATCTGCTCTCTTAGCATCTTGATGCCCTGCACTGACCATTTACTTTGTTTGCCATTAACTACTAATTTATATAGTTAACTCTATCAGCGTTTCAGCGTTTCCATTGGAATACTTGAGGGCAGTGGCATAATTCGATTTCAACAATTTCCGTTGTCCATACTTTCCATCGCCAGCACAGCAATTTTTCTTTCAGCATTTCCGGCCGTGCCATCTTATCGAAACTTTGATAATTATGAGGACACTTATTGTTTTGCAGCAGCAGCCGGAAGCAGTGGCTCGATTCGCGTCCTTAATGCAGCGGCTCGTTGAAGTGTGGCAGCATCAACTTTTCCGACCATTGCTTGTTCGTAATTTTGCAAGGCTACAATCTGCGCTCTTACGTTCGAACCGATAAGCCCACTTGTTTT
>JBBRMC010000790.1:0-2168 GCA_038231055.1 Leptolyngbyales cyanobacterium | reverse complement strand
TCATGACGTGACGATTTTTAACGATCGCTACGGCTGTTTCGTCACAACTTGTTTCAATTGCTAAAACCGTTGCCATTTGCTGCTAATTTTTTGAAGGAATGGGCTATTCAACAGTAGCTTAAACTCTGTCTGAGCAGGTCTGATCACCCTTGGAATGCTGCACAGTTTAGAGAATTCAGTTCTGCAAAAAGCCCTATCTTTTTATATCGTTCACTCTTCTTTATAAGGGGAAACAATTCCATGAGACAGTTGTTTGCTTTAATGCTCGTCTTTGCCCTTTGGTTTGGGGTTGCTCCTTCTGCCTCGGCTGATTCAGACGTGTCTGGTTTACTCGTGCCTTGCCGTGATTCTGCGGCATTTGCTCAACGTGCTAGAGATTCTGTCAGCGCAACGGCAGCAGAGCGGTTTCAAAAATATGCAGATGCGGGCTTATTGTGTGGCAAAGATGATGGATTGCCTCATTTGATTGCAGATGGTCATCTCAATCATGCAGGCGAGTTTATTATTCCTGGTGTGCTGTTTTTATATTTGGCTGGTTGGCTGGGTTGGGCAGGTCGCAATTATCTGCAAACGGTGCATAAAAATGGCACCGATGAGTCTAAAGAGATTCAAATCGATGTACCTGTTGCGATTCAAAGCTTCATTGCCGCTCTGTTTTGGCCTTTAACCTTTGTCAAGCAGATTCTTACGGGTGAACTTCAGGAAGACGATTCCAAGATCACGGTTTCGCCTCGCTAAGAAGTCGGTACTTGAGTCATTTGATGGCGTTCTCAGCTAGACTACTGACTCAGAATTCAGAATGTGTGAACTACTTTTCTAGGAGATTTCAACATGCCATCTGCACTCTTAAAATATTTGTCTAACGCCCCCACGTTAGCGGTGCTGTTTACCAGTCTTGCGCTCACCGTGTTTATTTTGATTAACTCGGTTTCACCTGACCTGCTGTTTTTGGGTCAGTAAAAATAGGACGATCGAGGGCGATCGAGAACTCCCAATGACTTTAGTCAAAAGGGTCAGCCCGATTACCCTCGATCGATTCCCGGTTGCCTTAAAATCAGGGAATGATGAACCCAGAGCCAGAAATTCGTCGTCTGTTGGATGTGATGCCAGCTTCTGGACGAATGACGACCAAATTGATCAGTAAGCCAGAGCAGCGATTCGTGATTGATGCTCCGTTTCCAATGCCGTGGATACGCGATCGTCTCGTCTATATCAATTTTGATTTTTGGAGTCGTCTGTCTCGATCGCAGCGAGATTTACTGATGTTACGGACGGTGAACTGGTTGTGTGCGGTCAAATGGTTTCAGCCCAACCTCAACTTTGGACTTGTTGCCGCAGGGTTGTTAGGCACAGGCGTAGAGCTAATGCAGCAGGATTTTGTGGGCGTTGCAGTTGCCAGTGCGTTAAGCGCGATCGCAGCGACTCAAATTTGGCGCAATAACCACAGCACCAGCATTGAGCTTGATGCCGACGAGCGTGCCCTTCAAGTCGCTCAACGACGCGGCTATTCTGAAACCGATGCTGCTGGATATTTGTTATCTGCGATCGAGTCTGTCGCTCAATTTGAAAAACGTCCGCTCAGTTTTATTGAGTTGTTGAGATGTCAAAGCTTAAGAGCGATCGCGGGGATTTCTCCGATCGGCATCCCCGAAGAGTTGCGTCGGGAATAGGATAAAAGCTCAAAGAAGTTTTCTATAGTGATCGCTATCAGGTGCCAAACGGAGGCGTTTTCTTATGGAAGTCGCCCGATCGGTGCCAAACGCCTGCGATCGGGTGACTGCTGAGAACGAACACTCTGACTTGAAGTGCGACCCTTCTATCGTGATTGAGTTCGCTTGAGCAATGCCATCGCTTCGGTCGAGTCGGGCACTGGAACGATCGGACTCCATAAACCAGCTTCGGCAAATCCCAGGTGATGCAGGGTGTGAATTGTCTCGGTGATGCGATCGCGACTGCCAATCAAGACAAATCGAATCGAATCGTTCTCACTTTGAGGGGACTCGATCGGCAAAAGTTGACGGATGTTGTAGTTCATTTTGGGTTTCTCCGGTGTGGGTGGGGGAAGGAAACCCAAAAACCTAGCCACCCCGCAGATGTAACGATGCAGGATGGCTAGGCGGAATGCTAAAATTCCACACTAAGTCTCCATGCTGGCTACGACAGCTTGG
>JBBRMC010000789.1:0-2171 GCA_038231055.1 Leptolyngbyales cyanobacterium | reverse complement strand
TCTTCGGGCAAGAGCGTCGTCAGCAACTCATCGCTGAGAGACGAAAGCACCGCTAATCGATTGGCTTGCCGTTCAAGACTTTTCTCAAATAAATTGCGCACCAGTCTCGCATTGCCAAAGGTTCTATCTCGATGTTCATACAGGTCGGTGAACAAATTTTGCAGTTTTTCTCCTGCACCCGGAGCCAGTTTGAAATGGCTTTTGCTCCCCATTTTTTCAAAAATAGAAAGCAACTCTTCGGGCTTGTAATGATTGAAATAAAAATAGCGATTAAAGCGCGATTCTAACCCCGGATTTGACTCGATAAACGTCGTCATCTCATCGGTGTAGCCCGCGACAATGACAACCAAACGATCGCGGTGATCTTCCATGCGTTTGAGCAAGACATCGATCGCTTCCTGTCCAAAATCACGCCCCGATTCTCCGGGCACTAGGGCATAGGCTTCGTCAATAAACAACACACCATCCAACGCTGACTTGACGAGATCATCGACTTGTTTGGCAGTCTGTCCGACGTATCCCGCCACCATACCAGAGCGATCGGTTTCAACCAAATACCCTTGGCTGAGAAATCCTAGCCCTTTATAAATGCGTCCCATTAATCGGGCAACCGTGGTTTTTCCCGTTCCGGGCGGACCGCAGAAAACTGCGTGGAGGGAGACCGTCGTTTTGGCTAACCCTCGCTCCGATCGAATCTTTTGCACTTTGAGAAAGTTGGCGAGCGTCTTCACTTCTTCTTTGATGTTGCTCATTCCCGTCAGGTCATTGAGTTCGGCGAGTGCCTCTTCTAAGATGCGATCGAGATCGCCTGCATCAGACGGCTGAGCAGAGTTTGCAGGTAGACCTTCTTGATAAGTGGCTAGCTTCTGATAAGAGTGGAGTTGTTGCCAGATTAAAGAAAGGGCATCCAAGTCTTGCAAACTGACCGTGCCATCGGCTTTGACGATCGCTTGAGCAAATTTATAAATTGCATTAATCGCAGTTCCCAAATAATTGGTTCCTTTTTCCTCATCCAATCGATTTAAGATTGAGGGCAACTGCAATGCGTCAGAGGATTGATTTTGAGTGAAGTCTAAGATAAGTTGCAGCGTTAATTTCTGATATTTAATGCGTTCATCCGCCGACACATCCCATCGGTTGATCGCTGCGTCTAGCTTTTCAGCATCGCGTTTAATCAACGCATAAACTACAAGATAGGCTAACAGCTCAGCCTCGCGAACATTGCCGCTACTGCGACCACACAGTTGAATCATCTTGGCTAAATCAACCAAAATAACGTCTGCAAACGTGGCATTCACGGTTAAGAGCGGCGATAGAGATTTGTAGAGCAGATTTGCTTCCTGTCTGAGCAGCCTATAATTCATAAAGTGTTTGAATAATCGCGGCGTTCCATCTCAGTCACGATATCGAGAATTCGACACGATCGCAACATTGAATAACAAATTCACCCAACCCTGTAGACACGTTCCGGTGGAGCGTCTCTCCGAATTTGCCATATCCCACGATCGATTAGTCAAACACAAGTTTCCCTATCATTCGCCAGAGGAGCCGTCTAAAATCTTCCTCTACGATCGGCGAAGTCATTAAGCATCAACATCGGAGATTCATTATGCGAACGATTCAACTTTCGTCAGGAGCGGCGATTCCGATTTTGGGTCAAGGAACATGGCGGATGGGAGAAACGCCAACCCAACGATCGTTAGAAATTGACGCTCTAAAATTTGGCGTTGATTTAGGAATGTCGCTGATTGACACGGCAGAAATGTATGGAGAAGGCGGCGCAGAAGAAATCGTCGCGGATGTCATCGCAGGTCAACGATCGCGCATTTTTCTAGTCAGCAAAGTCTATCCCCACAACGCCACTCGCCAGGGAACCATTCGAGCCTGTGAACGCAGTTTGAAGCGCTTGAAAACCGATTACTTAGATCTTTATCTACTGCACTGGCGTGGCTCAACTCCTCTGTCGGAAACGTTTGAGGCGTTTATGGAATTGCAGCAAGCCGGAAAAATTCGTGATTTTGGGGTGAGCAATTTTGACCAAGACGACTTAGAAGAAGCCCATCAGATCGATCGTCATCTCACTGCAACCGATCAGGTTCTCTATAACCTCAGCCGCCGAGGAATCGAGTGGAATGTCTTACCGTGGTGTCGTCAGCATCAGATTCCAGTGA
>JBBRMC010000788.1:0-2172 GCA_038231055.1 Leptolyngbyales cyanobacterium | reverse complement strand
GTTTGTATTGCCGTCTTATTACGAAAATTTTGGGATCGCCGTTGCCGAAGCGATGGCAGCCGGAACGCCCGTTGTTATTTCTGATCAGGTTCACATCTGGCAAGACATTAGCCACTCTGAATCGGGGTGGGTGAGTCGCTGCACGATCGAGTCACTAACCGAGACCTTGAGACTGGCGTTAAGCGATCGCACCGAGCAACAGCGCCGAGGACTCAACGCCCAAACCCACGCCCAGAAATTCTACAGTTGGGCAGCGATCGCTCACCAAATGGTCGAGGCATACACCCAGTTGACCTCCAAGTGCGCCCCATAACAAATTCACCAACCCTCGTAGAGACGTTTCGGTGGAACGTCTCCCGCCGATTTCGCCACGACCCAACCCCATTCAACCGCAAATCCTACGAGACCATCAAGTCAACACATCCAAACAGACTAACAACCAGCAGCACCGTCGCCGCCATTTGAGTCGGTCGCAGCCGAGGAGATGGAATCAGCGATTCTCTCACCAAAATCGACGCACAGGCTCCGATCGTATAAACCAACCCCAACAGCAAATAAGGAGTCTCTGGATTGACCATCCACACGATAAATAAAATCATCGACAGAAAAAGCATCAGCGTTTCAACCAACTGAGGCGGATTGTATTGCCCTGAAATCGCCAGCGTGTTCCAAAAGTGCCGCCACTGCCTGATCACAAATTGCTATTTCCTTAACGTCACGGGAGACTTAATTTTTATAGAAATTTTGCAAACACGCAAGCGCCTCTTCCGTTTCGACCTGGTTAAACACTTGATAAAAACGGCTCACGCTCCAAAATGGGTCAGGAGTCGCGAGAATAATGGCTCGATCGACACCACGATGCTCTGACGAATCACTCCATCGCCGCAGCGAATCGACCATTCCAACAGGTGCGACAGGCGCACAAACCCAAATCTCTAGCGGGTTGCGGGTTCTCAGGGCTTTCACCGCAACTGCCATTGTCATTCCCGTAGCGATGCCATCATCGACGAGTAGCGCGATCGCGCCTTCAGCGTCAATGTCAGGACGATCGACAAATTGAGCCAATTGCACTTGAGCCTTTTCTTGAGCAAATCGCAGGGCTTCTTCGCGCTCTAGCATCTGACTAGAGGACGAGGGACTTTGCCAGAGAACCTGTCCATCGGCAGTCACGGCTCCGATCGCGAGTTCTGAGTTCTCAGGGCGCGTGATCTTCTTCGCCACGACCACATCAAGCGGACAGCCCAACGCCCGTGCTACAGGCGCTGCTATAGGCAACCCGCCGCGCGGCAGCCCATACACCACAAATCTTGTAGACTCCGGCAGCGTTTTCGCTTCAGTTAAGACGGCTTGAGCCAGCTTTTCTCCGGCATCGTGGCGATCGACAAAAATCGTCGCGTTTCCAGGGTTTTGAAATAGTTGAGACAGGGGCATCATGTCCTCCAGTCGAGGCAATGGCTTTCTTCCATAATGAACGATCGTAGAAGTAGGAGGAGAGCTAAAAAAAGACTTCTCCTAAAACTATTTCTCTCGATCGCCCTCAATCCGATACTTTCAACCTAGAATCTATAAATTGGAACGTCCTGCCTGCCGATTCATGGTTAATGAAGAACAGATCAGTTTATTTGACTTGGGACCTAGCCCAGAGCCAACCGCCCCTAAAGAGCCGCCTAAAGACTTTGACCCAAGCTTGATTCCGACGAGTGCCAAAATTCCGATTCCGATCGGCACTTATCAGACGATGGAGCAAATGGGCAACCACTGCAATCAGTGCCATCGCTGCGATCTTGGAGCCAATCGCACTCATGCAGTCGTTGGTCGAGGCAATCTGAATGCCCCGATTATGATCGTGGGGGAAGGTCCCGGACAAACCGAGGATGAAACCGGGCTGCCATTTGTAGGCAAATCGGGACAGCTATTAGACAAAATTTTAGAGTCGGTGAAGCTTACCGTTGAGGAAGATGTCTTCATCTGCAACGTGGTCAAGTGTCGTCCTCCTGAAAATCGCACGCCTTCAACCGACGAGGCGGAAGCGTGTAAAGGCTATCTGCTCGAACAGATTCGCATGGTTGACCCCAAAATTATTTTGTTGACTGGGGCAACGGCGATGAAGAATCTAGTGGGCATTAAGCAAGGCATCACCAAAGTTCGCGGTCAGTGGATCGAGCGCGACGG
>JBBRMC010000787.1:0-2186 GCA_038231055.1 Leptolyngbyales cyanobacterium | reverse complement strand
GTTGGCAGCGTTAAATGTTTCCGCTCGATCTGTTGCGGGTTCCGTTTTTCCAACCGTGTGCAACGCGGGAGTGACATGGCGTTTATCTGTCCAAACATTCCTCGAATTGTTAGGAACACTATCTAGAGAAGGAAAACTACCCCGATCGATAGAGTTCATAGATCTTTACCAAGCCTAATGTAGTGCGTAAGTGATCCAGAGCGCAAACAAACTTTATACGGATTTGGTCATCTCTTCCCATATATCTATCGAACCCCTAAGCCAAGCAAACCAATGCAAAGTCAAGAATTTCGTCCAACCTCTGAGGAGATTGTTGGGCAGAAGCTACCCTATCCTGCTAGTCAAAAAGACATGATGCCTGCCCCTGATAGCGACCTCTCTAGCTATCTACCAGCCGGAAAACTTCGGGGCAAAATTGCGCTGATTACAGGAGGCGACTCTGGAATTGGACGGGCGGTTGCGATCGCGTTTGCAATGGAAGGAGCCGACGTTGCGATTTTCTATAACGAGAACGAAGTAGATGCAAAGACTACCTGCGAGATAGTCGAGTCAAAAGGAAAGCGCTGCTTGGCGATTAAAGGAGACGTTCGCAAATCTGAAGACTGCCGCCATGCTGTAGACCAGATTGTGGCTGAGTTGGGTGGACTGAATATTCTCGTCAACAACGCAGCGTATCAAATGGCTCAGAAAAAGTTTGAAGACATTAGCGAAGAGCAGTTTCGTCGCACTCTCGAAACCAACATTTTTGGTTATTTCTACATGGCAAAAGCCGCGCTTCCTCACCTCAAAGAAGACGATGCCATCATCAACACAGGCAGCATTGTTGGATTAGTGGGTAACGAAATGCTGATCGATTATTGTGCGAGTAAAGGCGCAATTCATGCGTTCACAAAAGCACTAGCGTTGAATTTAGGATCACGTAAGATTCGCGTTAACGCAGTGGCACCTGGTCCGGTTTGGACTCCTAACATTCCGGGAACAATGCCGATCGAGGAAGTCGAAAATTTTGGTCATGAGGTGGCGATGGGTCGTCCGGGTCAACCCGAAGAACTTGCTCCAGCCTACGTTTTTCTAGCGTCGCAAGACTCAAGCTTTATGACTGGCAGCATTGTAGAGGTGACTGGCGGTAAATTGTCGAGTGGTTGAGTTAGACTACTTGCTGCTGTAAATCTCCATCTCAATAAAAGGGCTTAGTTCTTCACCTAATACTAACTATGGAACAAAGTCCTTATCCATCGGGAACAGTTCGTCAGTTACTCAAAACTTCCTACGTTACATCCAAAACAAAGGATGTTCTTGAAGCAAGATTAGCAGAGACTCCTGCCTTAACGCCTAGCTTTTTTGACGCGCCATCCTTTGCTATCTTGCAGGCAGTGAGCGATCGATTGATCCCCCAATCTCACGGGATTGATCTAGCTGGTGCGCTCGATCGGCGTTTAGCAAGCAACACCGGAGACGGTTGGCGATATAACACGATGCCCCCTGACCCGATCGCCCATCAAGTAGGGTTGCAGGGAATCGAAGAGAGCGCTCAAATTATGTTCGATCGGGGCTTTATCTCATTATCTGAGACAGAGCAAGACACCTTACTAAACAGCATTCAGCAGAGCACAGCACCCGGAGAAACTTGGCAACAGATTCCTGCATCGCGATACTTTGAAGAATTGCTGACAGAACTCACCGAAACTTACTACAGTCATCCACTCGCCCAAGAGGAAATAGGCTATGTGGGAATGGCGGATGCACAAGGCTGGAACGCGATCGGACTAAATCAATTAGAACCTTGGGAACCCCAAGTTGGCGCAGCTACTCCATCGCAGGTGATGTGGGCAACAGCGCCTCAAACAACTCAAGTTGGATTGAAAAAAACTATCAATTTACAACGCTACGCATTAACCGATGTTGTTGATGCAGTTGTGATTGGCACAGGCGCAGGTGGGGCACCTCTATTAGCACGATTGGCACAAGCAGGACTCCGAGTTATCGCCTTAGAAGCGGGACAATATTGGAATCCTGACGAAGATTTTGCGACAGATGAGCGATCGCAGTCCAAGCTGTTTTGGCGAGACGAGCGGCTCAGTGCAGGCGAAGACCCGATCGCGTTTGGCAGCAACAATTCTGGAATTGGGGTAGGTGGCTCTACGCTGCACTACACCGCGTATGTGCCTAGACCTCACCCCGATGAC
>JBBRMC010000786.1:0-2189 GCA_038231055.1 Leptolyngbyales cyanobacterium | reverse complement strand
GTTCAAACCTCGAAGCAAACGCTGCGATTTGAGCTCATCCCGATGGCGATTCCGTCGGGGCAAACGGGGCTTACAACTTCTTCTTCTTGGCAGATGGTCGCACCTCAGAAAACGACGGCTGATGAGGCGACTGTGGCGTTTTTGTTGAATTTGATGGCAACGGCAACCAGCGATCGTAGTCTCCCGACTCCGATTTCTCGTAAGGCTGAGTTTGGTTTAGAGCCACCGTTTGCCACGATCGAGGCAAAGACCAGCAATCAGACCCATCGACTGATTTTAGGCAAACCGAATTTTAATCGTCAGTTTCTCTATGCCCTCGCCGACCCGATAGAGAACTCTCCTCAGGATTTAGCAGTGTTGCAGGTGTCGATCGAGTTTCAAAACGCCCTCGATCGTCCGCTCTCTGATTGGAAGCAAGTTAAAGAAACGCCTAAACCGTCTCCTAGCAGCAAGGCGAGTTCTGTGCCTACACCGTTGCTCAGTAGCCCAAGCTCCAACAACGCGACCCCAAAAGCTCCACAATAGTGACAAACCCCGAATAGCGAATTTATGCTGGCTAGCCCGACTGCAACGCTTCTTATCTCCTGCCCCGATCAAAAAGGACTGGTCGCCAAAATCGCGAACTTTGTCTACTCAAACGGGGGCAATATCATTCACGCTGATCAGCATACCGACGTTGCGGCTGAGCTGTTTCTCGCTCGTGTTGAGTGGCAATTAGACGGATTTAACTTGCCCCGTGACGTGATCGAACCTGCCTTTAGAGCGATCGCTCAACCTTTGAGTGCAAAATGGCAAATTCACTTTTCTGATGCAGTGCCGCGCATTGCGATTTGGGTGAGCCGTCAAGATCATTGTTTGTTTGATTTAATTTGGCGACAGCAAGCAAACGAATTTGCTGCCGAGATTCCGTTAATCATCAGCAATCACGAAAACTTGAGCACGATCGCGACTCAATTTAATATTGACTTTCACCACATTCCGATTACTAAAGAAACCAAATCCCAACAAGAAGCGAAACAGCTAGAGCTTTTACAGCAATACAAAATCGATCTGGTGGTGTTAGCCAAATACATGCAGGTTCTCAGCCCAGAATTTGTGGCTCACTTCCCCAACCTTATTAATATTCACCACTCATTCTTGCCTGCCTTTGCAGGGGCAAATCCCTATCAAAGAGCCTACGATCGAGGCGTTAAGATTATTGGAGCCACTGCCCACTATGTGACCGCAGATCTGGACGAAGGTCCGATTATTGAGCAGGATGTTGTGCAGGTCAGCCACCGAGATGACGTAAGCGATCTGATTCGCAAAGGCAAAGATTTAGAGCGAGTGGTGTTGGCAAGAGCCGTCCGATCTCACCTGCAAAATCGCGTCTTAGTCTATGGAAACCGCACCGTTGTGATTGGATAGCCGTCACCGCTCTTTTTCAGCTTTAGCCCCAACGTCGTAAGCCCCGCGTTCTGCCGCTTCGGTGAACGTCGGGATATAAGACGAGCGTTGACGAGTAGATGCTTTGAGCGATAGTAAGCGTAGCTTGCTCAGAGATTAGCATCAACGAGGAAACGCCAATCTCCTCTAACGTGAACGAGGATGGTACAATTGCTTCATTGGTGAAGTCGCCATCCGAAATGCCTGCAACCATCAGAACCAGCATAGTTCGGGAATGTCCTTAACCTGGAGTACAAGACTCAATCAACAGGCGGGAGTTACACGAGTCGGGAAGCTGAAAAGCCTACCGCATCAAACAAGCAACTAATCCTCTGCGGTGGGTCATCACGCGGAGTCTAAACAACGCTCGTGGAGGCGATAGAGGTTGCCCAGCCAACGAAACGAGTAGCCGAAAGCTTGGAAGCCCGTGCTGTATTGCTTGCAATCAGCGTCGGGTAGGCAAGCTAGTAGGATATGTCACGAATCGATTCAATATTCCGAACCGAAGGCACATCACCTAAGACTACAATCATGCCAGACACGTCACAGGTGAGATCCGTGTCACTGAGTAAAGTCTTGACCGCTACCCCAGAAATCTCTTCGATCAGCTCAATCAGGCGGGATTTTAGGGCGGCATCGAGATGCGATCGCAGATTTTTTGCAGACTCGACTCGCTCATTTGACAATAGAAGTTGCTCAGACGGAGTTGTGACTCTTTCGAGAGCGATCGCCAATTTTTGGTCAAAAAACTGGCAGACCACTCT
>JBBRMC010000785.1:0-2195 GCA_038231055.1 Leptolyngbyales cyanobacterium | reverse complement strand
CCCATTTGCGCGGATACCGATCTCCGGTATGTCCGGCAAAGGGTGCAGCAAACGCATAGACCCAGGTAAAAGCAGCGCCGATCCAGCCGAGTTCCGTTTTTGTGAAGTGGTACTGTTTTGCGAGCACGGGAAAGATCGAAAAGATCGCCTGTCGGTCTGCATAATTAAAAAAACAAAGGAACCATAGCATGCCGACGACAGCCCAGCGATAGTTGGGGCTGCTCTTAGGCAACGGAAAGGCGCTTTCCGCGCTTGAATCTGGAATTTTCGTGGGGTTCATAGGCTGCTTTGTACACAGGATGAAAGGAGAGCAATGGAAACCGCATTCGTCCGCAGGGCGCGATATTCCTCCTTTGGCCGATTGGGAGCCCGGACTATCGTAGAAACTTACCATTCGCTGATTCTCTGGAGTTCATCCTGAATTATTCGCCAGGCGGTAATAGGTGTTGGGAGGCAGATCTAACAGATCGAGTATCCTGGTTTGAAGATCGGTGTGGGAAGGTATGTGCTCCGTTTCAGTACCACCTATCCTGACAATCGTTAGAGTGATCTCCTTGAACTGATCTAATAGTCGCTCACTGGTCGGAGTTCGGTTCTCTTTCTTCGGATTTTCAAGGTGCAGTCCCACAAGACCGGCATCCTGTTCTATTAACTTGGTACGCACACGATGCTCGATGAGGGTCAAAAATCGGATCGCAAGGCTCAGAAGATGGATTAATCCGGTTACCTGGTCATCGCGATGCACGAACAGGGGGTTTAACGAGAGTGGAACCCCCTTTAATCGATGAAAACCATGCTCGATGGAGTGTTGATCCCGGTAGATTTCTACGGCATTTGTCAACGAAAACTCAGAAATGGGGGCGTTTGAGACAAAGGCGCGCCAACCCAGCAGAGATCGCTGGTTTTTGAGAGCCTCCTCATCAAGACCCACCTCTGTCAGGTCGTATCGAACTGTTTCGACCGTCTGCTTTGGGCGATCCGGGCCACCTCTGCCCCGACCGACATATTTGACGCAGGTTCTCGCGATACGCTCCAGGCGATAGGTCAGGATCCCGGTCACACGATACTGTTTGAGAAGGCTTTCGGCGCTTTTACGAAGATCTTCTTCCGTTTTGTTTTTTTTGCGTTTCTCTGACATTGTCAGAGCCAGAAGCTTCTCTTTAGCGGACTGGAGCCGCTGGTCAAGTCCTCTGCACAGGGAGGCAGCATAGTTGGGAGAATAGACGACAAAGACCTGCTCCTTCCAATGCAGGGGAATATCCTGCCGGGTATCCAGACAATCCCGCTCAAAGGAGTAACCTCGGCAATTCTCTGCTCCCTCCTCGCACTCCTGCTTTAGGAGGATTTCTTGGAGGATTTCCGGCTGGTCCACTGCCTTCTTGACCCAATCGGTCAGTTGCTTGACGGTCTCTCCGACATTAGCAAGCGGGGTCAGATAGCGCTGCTTCTGTCTCTGAAGGAAGGCACGGGTTTCATGGGAACTCATCTTGGAGTCGCCCACGAAGAGGAGGCCATTTCGATTGAGACAAGAGATCACGCGTTGGATAGCGGGTACATAAAGTCGGTCGTCCGCTCTGTTTCCTGGGACAACGGTCGTGCTAAGGGGCAGTCCAAGAGGATCTAGGGTGGTCTGCATAATCTTGACATTGAGAAGTTCCGGATGCTCTTTGCTTTTTCCGAATTGAAAGAGGCTGTTCTCTCCACCGGTGTGATAGCCTGAAACCGTGGTAGCATCGACCCGCACAATCTGTGGCTTGAGGTCGTAGGCAAGCAGGATGGCATCACAGAGGCTCTCTTCGATTTTGTGCCAGGTATCGACATCTGAGAAATGCTTTAGAAGCAACGTAAGTCTGTCATCGGTAAAATCGATCTCGAAAATGTCAAATCCGACCGCCTTAGAGAGGACACTCTGACAATGCGCGATCCAGGCTCTGACGGTAAGTTTTCGATGGTCTCCTCGGGCAAGTATATGCGTCAGCCAAAGGGTGGTTACCCATCCCCAGGAAAGTCCTTTCTGATTTCCATGTCGGCGCAAATGCTGATCCAAGACTTGGGGAAGATCCACCTTCAGGAAGATGTTGAGCAGTAGGATTGCCTCATCTACCCGCAAAGTTGTGATTGTAAGGGTATTTTCCATACCCTGATATTCAATACAGAATTCGAAGCTACCTCGCAAAAATCAGCGAATGGTAAGT
>JBBRMC010000784.1:0-2196 GCA_038231055.1 Leptolyngbyales cyanobacterium | reverse complement strand
TCAGGATTCGTGAGATTCAACGTCGATCGGCTGAGTTTAAATTCTGCGAGTCCGATGCGAACGATCTTGAGATATTTCTTCAGATCCGCTTCAAAAAAAGCGAATACATTCGGACTCATTTTGGTCGATTCAGGTGCAATTTTTTTGCTGTCGAAGTGTTCATCCTCGATCGCTTTGATTTTTAATGCAGCGTCATAAGCGTGATCTAAAGCCCGATCGGGGGTTTCTAGATACCACCGTTCAGCGCGGTTTAAATAACCCTTAATTCTTGAAAAAATCGGTATTTTCATGGCGCAAACTTAAAATCGCTCCCTCTCGGCTGTAGTGATTTGACCCTAATGTGTTGACCAGAGATGAGATCTGACGATCGATTCAGCAATTTATTGTAAGACTGCTTTTTGTAAAGATCTACGATAGAGAGAGTCTTAGCATCTGCCAATGTGAGAGTCAAACATTCGAGTGCTAAGTATCCTAACAAATTCATCCAGGGCTAATTTGTGCTTTCACAATCTATTTGGATCATGGGTGCAACTCGCAGTGGCAAAACGACGCGATTAGTCAGCCAGTTTTGCACTTGGGTTCGCCCTGCGATCGAGCAAACCTCAGCTCAAGCAGAGACTCAAGTGCTAGTGCTGTCGGCGATCGGAGACAATCGCCTCGATTTCGTCGATCGCTTAACGGCAGCGACTCAGGGCAAATGCCCGTTTAGAGCCACGACTCCGTTGGGATTTTTTGAAGATGAGGTAATGCTGTTCTGGTCGCTGCTGATTCAAAACTTGGGGCTAAAGGCGCAGTTCCCAGTGAGACTTCGCCCCGAAAACGAGCAAGAACTCGCGACTCGTCTGTGGAGAGTTGAACTAGATGACGCGATCGGGCGATCGGGCATCTCAGAAGCGCGACTCGTGCGGCGAATTCTAGATTTGATGCAGTTGGCGACCTTGAGCGGAATCACGATCAACGATATTCCGACTCTTCTAGAGCAGGGCTTGCCCAGACAGACTGAAGAACAGGGGAGTGAACTGCCGCTGCCCTATGAAACGGTGTGTGAGATGCTCCAGCGCTGGCGTACTTGGTGCCTGCAACGGGGATTATTAACCTATAGCTTGATTGCAGAATTATATTGGCGCTATCTCCTGACCGACCCAACCTACCAGCAACATCTAACTCAGCGCTACCAGGCAGTCTTAGCGGATGATGTTGATGAATATCCAGCGATCGTGCGTCATCTGCTTGAGTGTTTGCTTGATCACGGCGTTGTCGGAGCCTTTAGCTTTAACCCTGATGGAGCCGTGCGGCAGGGATTAGGAGCAGACCCCAGCTATCTGCAAGGGTTGGCGATGCGGTGTCAACAGGAAATTTTGAGCGATCGTGCTGTTTCGGGTCTGGGGGCTGAGTTGAGTGAGTCGATCGTCGAGTTGGTCACTGACCCGATTTTCTTCGCCACGCTGCCGGAGTCTATTCAAACAATTCAAACCACGACTCAAGCCCAACTTCTTCGGCAGACGGGCGACGTGATGATTAAAGCCATTCAGTCAGGACAGATTGAGCCGAGAGAGATTGCCCTGATTGGTCCCGGTATTGATCCCATCTCTCGCTATGCCCTTGCCGCTATCCTCACCCGTCGAGGGATTCCGGTTGAAACGCTCAACGATCAGCGTCCTTTGTCTAATAGCCCTATTATTCGGGCGCTGTTGACTCTTCTAACGCTCATCTATCCAGGTTTGGGGCGATTGGTTGATCGAGATACGATCGCTGAGATGCTCGTCGTCTTGAGCCAAAAATCGAGGGGACAAATCCCACCCGATCATGATCCCACCCCCCATCCCTTTCTAATCGATCCCGTGCGCGCCGGACTGCTCGCCGACCACTGTTTTGAGCCTCACCCCGATCGTCCGGGCTTGTTGCCTGCCACCACGTTTCCCCGTTGGGATCGATTAGGCTATCAAGCCACCAAAGCCTATGAGGAGATTGTCCAGTGGGTAGACGGGCAGCGATCGCAGCTATCACAGAGGTTGATTGCGAGTCCGGTGGTGTTGCTCGATCGAGCCATTCAGCGCTTCTTTTTAGGCGGAAGTCACCTACCATTTGACCAACTCGCTGCTCTTAGAGAACTGATTGAAACCGCCCAACATTATTGGGAGGTGGATGCTCGACTGAGACAGATTGACAAAATTGATACTCCTCCTTCAATGACGG
>JBBRMC010000783.1:0-2202 GCA_038231055.1 Leptolyngbyales cyanobacterium | reverse complement strand
GCAAAAATCAGACATTTGCGACCTTGGCTTTGATTAAACAAATGCAAGTGATAAGGGTTAAACGCTGAATCTTTGGTTTCTCCGATCGCTCTCACAACTAATCCCGGATCGTAAAAATGCTCCAGCGAAAGCTGAATGGTTCGCTGTCCGCCATCAATGTGGGGGGTGATGACTGAGCGAGACGTGCCCGATCGTAGCCACTCTTCTGCCAGATCATAATCTCCTAAGGTGGCTGACAGCCCAATTCGGCGTGGCTGATTGTGGGTCAGTTTAGCGAGACGAGACAACTGACAGAGAATCTGAGCGCCCCGATCGCTGCCGATGAACGCGTGAATCTCATCAATGACAACAAACCGCAGATCACCAAAGACCCGATCGAGATCAGCCCGTTTGTTAATCAGCAGGCTTTCTAATGACTCTGGCGTGATTTGCAAGACACCGCGTGGATGAGTGAATAGCTTCTTCTTACGGCTTTGAGTCACATCTCCATGCCATGCCCACACGGGGATATCTGCATACTTTAAGAGATCATTTAAGCGATCGAACTGATCATTGATGAGTGCCTTAATCGGACTGATATACATCGCTCCGATCGACTTAGAAGGATTTTCATATAACTGCGTTAACACGGGCAGAAATGCGGCTTCTGTCTTTCCAGATGCAGTTCCGGCGGCAATCAGTAAGTGATCATCTGTCTCAAAAATAACCCGACAGGCTTCGACTTGAGCGTGTCTCAGATCAGTCCAACCATTGCTGTAAATATATTCTTGAATAAACGGAGCGAGACGCTGATAAGAACTCTGCATAAATACTAATGATTCAAAAACTATAACCAGTGAGATGCACCAAAAACACGCTATTGAGCATCGTGATTCACGTCTGTGAAAAACGGGTGACTAAAAATCTAAAGCTAGACAAATGCAAGATTTTAAATCGTGGATAATCAACCGCATTCTGCACCCCTATCCTACGGTAGGAGCAGAATCAGCCCATTCTATCCTCAAGATCCAGTTTGGTTCTATATAGCTACTTCAAAATAGAGATCTATCTTCCGAAGGATTTGAGATCGCTTCATTGTTGGGTAGTCTGCACAAGGCTAATAATCCCTTTCAAGGGAATGATTTGAGCAATCTCTCAGATGATGGATTTGCATCATGGTGCAGAAAGCACTACCCCCTTGATACTCAGATATTTACGGAGACAGAGTTTACGATGTTGAAGAAAATTGCTACAGCAACGAGCGTAATCGCAATTCTGGCAGGCTACACCCTTCCGGGTGCCACTCAATCGATTTACAACGAATCGACTACAACTCCTACGGCTGTCCCCTCTACAGATAAGCAGCCAATGATGCAGCCTTCTACAACACCGTCTACCGAGGCGCAACCGATTTCCCCCTCTTCCCAAACTACTCCCGCGCCCGAAGCGGCTCCAGTCGTCCCCGAAACGACTCCAGTTGTCCCTCAAGCGGCTCCTACAGCACCCTCGACTGAGATGCAAGTTCCCTCAACTTCTGCACCCTCGACTGAGATGCAAGTTCCCTCAACTTCTGCACCCTCAACCGAGACTCAACCCGCAGTTCCGTCTACCTCGACTCCAACCGTCACACCGTCTGCTGAAGTAAAGCCGACCGAGATGACCGCAAAAACGGCGGTGCTAGAAAAAGAAACTATCACAGGCATTAAAGAAGTTTCGTTCCCCACTCCGCCGACTACACCTGCCTTTTTTACTCTCCCGATCGAGCTTCGTATTGTCAAAGATGCGGCTATCACCAGCAACACGCCGATCACCGATAAGAACGCTAAGGATCTTTCAGCCTGGGCAAGTGCCATTAGAGCGTGTGCGATGGACAGACCTGCCTTTGTTCGGGTTGTAGGCGATCAAGAAGCGCCTTTTATGATCAACGGCACCGAAGGAAAAGTCAGACTGAATGCAAACGATAAGCCTGTTTGCAGCGTTTAATTTCTGCTAAGGATCGTGGATTAAATAACCTGTAAGACTTGTGAGCGTCTTCTGCCCTCCTCACGAAGCTACCGTGTACACACAAGTTGATCCGATCCATCATTGCCAAAACCTTTCGCCCCCTAAATCCCCCATTCTGGTGGACTTTGAGATGAAACGAGGTTTTAGAGGTCAAGCCATTTATCTTGTTCAAAGTCCCCCAATTTTGGGGGATTTAGGGGGCAGAAGCTGACTCAAACG
>JBBRMC010000782.1:0-2206 GCA_038231055.1 Leptolyngbyales cyanobacterium | reverse complement strand
GATGCAACTCAGATTGCAGAAACCGTTCGCGGACAAGAGGTATCGGCTCGATCGGTGGTTGCAGCAACCCTAGCGCGAATTGCTGAGCAAGACCAAACCTATAACTGTTTCACCACGGTTCTTGCTGACTCAGCGTTAGCAGATGCCGATCAGGTTGATCAAACGATCGCGGCAGGTAACGATCCAGGTGCCTTGGCAGGAGTGCCGTTCGCAGTCAAAGATTTATTCGACATTCAAGGAGTGACGACGTTAGCCGGGTCTAAAATCAACGCTGAACAGCCACCTGCTGCGAAGGATGCCGGATTGGTGACTCGGCTCAAACAAGCCGGAGCTGTGTTGGTCGGTGCCCTCAACATGGACGAATATGCCTATGGCTTCACCACTGAAAACGCTCACTATGGAGCTTCGCACAACCCCCATGATCTGAGCCGAGTTGCTGGCGGATCGTCAGGCGGATCGGCAGCAGCGATCGCCGCTGGTTTGGTGCCAATCACGCTCGGTTCGGATACCAATGGCTCGATTCGAGTCCCCTCAGCCCTGTGCGGAGTTTTTGGCTTAAAGCCGACCTACGGGCGACTTTCTCGATCGGGCGCTTACCTGTTCTCAAGCAGTTTGGATCATTTGGGTGCGTTTGCTCGATCGACTCGCGATATCGCCACGGTCTTCGATGTGCTACAAGGATCTGATCCGACTGATCCGGTTTGCACTCAACGTCCGCCTCAACTTTGTGCTCCAGAACTTCACAAAGGATCTGAGGGACTGCGGATCGCGATCGCGGGCGGTTATTTTGCAGAAGGGGCAGAACCCGAAGTGTTTGAAGCGGTCGAACAGGTTGCCAAAGCACTCAACGCAAGTCAGCAAGTCATTATTCCAGAAGCGCACCGCGCTCGTGCGGCGGCATTTGTGATCACCTCTTGCGAAGGGGCAAATTTGCACTTCTCAGATTTAAAGACTCGACCTCAAGATTTCGATCCGGCAACTCGCGATCGCTTTCTAGCAGGCTGTCTTGTTCCGGGTCATTGGTATGTGCAAGCGCAACGATTTCGCAGTTGGTATCGCGATCGCGTCCGTGAGATTTTTCAACACGTTGACATCATTCTGGCTCCGACTACGCCCTGTTCTGCACCGCTCATCGGACAGGAATATATGACTTTAAACGGAGTCAAGGTGCTGACTCGCCCAAACTTGGGAATGTTTACGCAACCGCTCTCATTTATTGGCTTACCGATTATCTCGGTGCCCATTCAGCGATCGGGTCAGTTACCTTTAGGAGTACAGATTATCGCGGCTCCTTACAATGAAACTCTCGTGTTGAGAATCGCGTCCGAATTGGAGACACTGGGAATTGTATCTGCCCCTGTGCCTCGCTAAAAATCCGTCTCTTTAAGGAGCTATGAAGAAACCACTACTTGTCACCTCTCTGCTGCTTACCGCCGGATTGGGACTGAACTCGATCGTGCCTCAAACCCTTGCTCAAACGGTTAAACAAGGTCAGTCTCCTGCCGTTCGCGTGTCTCAGCCTAAAGTCGAACTGTTGAATGCAGGGGCGCAACCTCAACAAGTTCTACGCTTTAAGCCTGTGGTGAATACAACTGAGACCAGCACCATCAGCCTGAATATCGATGTGAAATCGTCGAGTCCGAGCATTTCGGGCGCACCTCGATCGACCAAATTGCCCTCGACCAACATGACAATGGAGACGATCGTCACGAAGATTGATCCCAACGGTGACATTCACTATAAGTTTCGCTACACCGATGCAGACATAACGGGCGATGCCTCGATTCCGGCTGCTGTGCTCAAAGAGACGCGAACTGAGGTACGGAAGATGGTCGGCGTGAGCGGCTTATTTGTGATGGACGATCGAGGAACCACAAAATCGACAAGTCTATCGATTCCAAAGGGAGTAGATGCCACAACTCGCCAACTGTTAGAGCAGTCATTCCGATCTCTCGATCAGCTTTCTGCGCCTCTACCTGAAGCAGCCGTTGGAATCGGTGCCAAATGGAGGACGTTGATGCCCGTTAAGCTCTATGGAATCAGCCTTAACCAAACGGGAACCTACGAGCTAGTCAGCTTAAAAGATGGGGTTGCCACGCTTAAAGTGGGCGTTGAGCAACAGGCACAGGGTCAGCAGATTGCGTTGCCGGGAATGCCGAAAGGGGTGAATATGACGCTGAAATCGTTAAACACAACGGGACAGGGG
>JBBRMC010000781.1:0-2207 GCA_038231055.1 Leptolyngbyales cyanobacterium | reverse complement strand
TACACAAAGGGATTGTTGACCTGTCGCCCTCAGCCCAATCGTCGCCTCCGCTATTTGCCCACCGTCTCAGACTTTATGGAAGTGTCTAGACTGCCAACGGGCGAAATCTTGATCGAAGCCAAACAGCAGGACGTGAATGCAGCGCTGCGAAGTGCTGAGGAAATCAGCGAGGTCGAATTCAATTCTCGCTTGCAGAAACTTCAGAAAAAGCCACCGCTCGTCTCAGTGCAAAATCTTCAGGTCGCCTTTCCAGTGCGGGGAATCTTTGGACAAACCAAGCGTTATGTGATGGCTGTCAACGATGTCTCGTTTGACGTATATCCTGGTGAGACCTTGGGGTTAGTGGGTGAGTCGGGTTGCGGAAAAACAACTCTGGCACGGACGCTTCTGCGGCTGGTTGAATCAAAAAACGGACAAGTCTTATTTGAAGGAAGAGACATTCTATCGCTGCCATCAAAACAAGTTCGACAGTTGCGACGAGAAGCGCAAATCATCTTTCAAAACCCCTATAGTTCACTTGACCCACGTCTCAATATTGGCGAAGCGGTGATGGAGCCGCTGCAAATTTTTGGGCGCGGCAAGGGCAAACAACATCAAGAGCGGGCTGCCTATCTATTGCAACGAGTCGGGCTAGATCCTGATTTGATGAAGCGCTATCCGCACGAGTTTTCGGGCGGTCAGAGACAGCGGGTTTGCATTGCTCGATCGCTGGCTCTCAACCCCAAGTTCATCATCTGCGACGAGTCGGTTTCTGCCCTAGATGTCTCAGTGCAGGCACAAGTTCTCAATCTGCTTAAAGAACTGCAAGCTGAGTTTGGCTTGACCTATATCTTCATCTCTCACGATTTGAGTGTGGTGAAGTTTATGAGCGATCGCATTATTGTGATGAATCGCGGCAAAATTGAGGAAGTCGGCACGGCTGAGAATATTTATCGTCATCCGCAGCAACCCTATACCCGTCAGTTAATTTCTGCCATTCCGGTTGGAACGCTCGATCGGATTCGCGAACGCCAGCAGCAACGCGAAATTTCTGCATAGTGTTAATCAGAAAAACGTCGAATCGCTGGGCTACCACTCCCACTCCGCCTGATCCCAGTCGGTGTATTGGCTTCATCAAGGAGGATGTCATCGCGTTGGGTTGCCATTGAGGAAAATGCAGTGTCCCAGCCATTCCGTCACTGTAGGGCTGCGGCACGAATAAGCTGATCGCCTTGCACTTCGATCTTAATGTTTAAATAAATCCCGCTTTGCTCTAGGAGAGTTTTGGGATACAAATTCCTTAAGAGTTGCCAATTCTAACGATTCGAGTTCTAAAGAAGTTAGACCGCTCAAGTCGTAGAGAAATATAGCTGAAGTTAAAGTGGATGAATGAAGTTGAAACGAGGTCAAGCCTATGACAGTTCGACAACCCCGCTACAGCAAAGAAGAATTCGCTCGACGGGGTGATGAGATTTATGAATCTCAGGTGCGTTCCCAAGTCGAGGGAGGTAATCATGGCAAGATTGTGGCAATTAATATTGAAACAGGCTCTTTTGAGGTAGCTGATACACCGATGGCAGCAGTCGATCGGCTTTATGAACGTGAACCCGATGCTCAACCCTGGGTGATTCGGATTGGACATCGGGCAGTCTTCCGTTTGGGCAGCCGCAGTCTGAGAAAGACCGTATGATGTTCGGTGCGGTCAGCAATAATTGTGAGGCAATCATCAAAGTTGCAGTGGGTCACATTGGTTCGCCCAAAGTAACCGTTGATGCGGTCATTGATACAGGATTTACCAGCTTTTTGTCTTTACCGCTTTCCATGATCACAGATCTTGGCTTGCCTTGGCATTACCGCGATGTTGGTACTTTAGGCGACGGGAGCGAAGTCGTTTTTGAAATATACAAGGCGACTGTGATCTGGAACGGTCAGAACCAAATTGTTGATGTAGCGGCTTCCGAGGCAGATCCGTTAGTGGGAATGGGTTTGCTGTATGGGTTTAAGCTTCAGATTGAGGCGGTTGAAGGTGGTCTCGTTACGATCGAAGCCTTGAAGTAGAGCAAGGTAATCGGTGAGGCGCAGTCTGACAATTCAAATGTAGTGGGCGAGCGAAAATTGATGGCGTTGAGTTTGAGGTTATCGACCGCCGCCGATTTGAGCCGTTAATTATCACAAACTTCTTCTTTGCGTGATGCAGACAGGTTTAATGACGCAGCGATCGAACTCCT
>JBBRMC010000780.1:0-2209 GCA_038231055.1 Leptolyngbyales cyanobacterium | reverse complement strand
GAAGTGGACGATCGCTATCTCCTCCTCGTGCGGTGGGAGACGCTGGAAGCTCACACGATCGGGTTTCGCCAATCTCCTGATTATCAAACCTGGAAGCAACTACTCCACCACTTTTATGATTCCTTTCCGGTTGTGGAACATTACACTGAAATACTTCGATAGACTATCTGAGTAATTTAGCGATCAAAAAACAATGCGGTTGGATGCTGGGTGCGAAATCTTGTTTGAAGGGAGTGCTCCAACGCCTTTAATTCTGATGCTCAGACCTCGGAGCGGCTTAGGACAGTGGGTTTTTCGTGAAGAATATTTGCTAGAGCCAAGCGTTCCGATGGTGGAATATACCGACAGCTACGGCAATTTGTGTCAGCGATTGTTGACTCCTCAGGGATCGTTTAAAGTGCACGCGATCGCCAGTGTAGAAACCGCCGACCAAATTGATGTTGCACCCGGTGCCCCCTTTGTCCCGGTGCAACACCTGCCCGATGACGTGCTTCAGTTTTTGTTGCCGAGTCGCTATTGTCCGTCCGATCGTTTAGGGGGTCTCGCAGCCGAAATTGTCGGAAATCGGACTCCTGGATATGACCAGGTAGAAGCCATTCGCGACTGGATTCACACCCAAATTAAATATCAATATGGCACCAGCGATGCCTCGACCTCAGCTTATGAGACAGCACACGATCGAGTTGGAGTCTGTCGAGATTTTGCCCACTTAGGGATTGCCCTCTGTCGGAGCCTTAACATTGCAGCGCGGATGGTTGTGGGCTATCTCTATCAGCTCGACCCGATGGATCTCCACGCCTGGTTTGAAGCATTTGTCGGCGATGGACACGGTGAGATTCCGCAGGGACGTTGGTTTACGTTTGATGCTACTCAGCCACAGCCGCGAGGAAACCGAGTCGCGATCGCCTATGGTCGAGATGCCGCAGATGTTGCCTTAGCTACCCAATTTGGACCGTTGCAACTGACTGAAATGCGAGTCTGGGTTGAGCCATCAGCCTATCCCTAACCCTGAGATTCTGTCCTTTTCTCATAACACACTCAACAAAACTATCCACAAACTTTTGTTTAAACTCGCTAGAATGGGATGCTGATGAAAATTTAGATAATCTTTCCTCAGTTAAGCTTTTCCCTCATTCTCCCTTGCTTATGTCCTTGCCTATTGTTGCTATCATTGGTCGTCCCAACGTGGGCAAGTCAACCCTCGTCAACCGTTTCGCGAAGGTGCAAGACGCGATCGTGTTTGATGAACCTGGCGTAACCCGCGATCGTACCTACAAGCCTGCTTTTTGGGGCGATCGAGACTTTTTAGTCGTCGATACAGGCGGGCTGGTGTTTGACGACGACACCGAGTTTTTGCCTCTAATTCGTGAACAAGCCTTGGCAGCGTTAGCAGAGTCGAGCGCGGCGATCTTTATTGTGGATGGCAAACAAGGGTTAACCACCGCCGATGAAGAAATCGCCCGATGGCTGCGTCAACAGCCCGTTCCCGTTCTGCTGGCGGTCAATAAGTGTGAGTCAATAGAGAGCGGGTTGACTCAAGCTGCCGAGTTTTGGAGCTTGGGCATTGGTGAACCGTTCCCCGTCTCCGGCATTCACGGTAACGGCACAGGCGAATTGATGGAGAAACTGCTGACCTATCTGCCTGAAAATAGTGAAATCGAAGAACCTCAAGAAACCCGCGTCGCGATCGTCGGTCGCCCCAATGTAGGCAAATCCAGCTTGCTCAACGCCTTTGTGGGCGAAAAACGATCGATTGTTAGTCCGATTTCTGGCACAACGCGAGACGCGATCGATATGGTCGTCGAGCGGGGTGACAAAACCTACCGCTTAATCGACACCGCTGGAATTCGTAAGAAAAAGAACGTCGAATATGGACCTGAATTCTTTGGCATCAACCGAGCCTTTAAAGCGATCGACCGATCGGATGTAGTGCTATTTGTCTTAGATGCCGTTGATGGAGTTACCGAGCAAGACCAAAAACTTGCGGGACGCATCGCTGACGAAGGTCGGGGGTGCATCATCGTCGTGAACAAATGGGACGCGATCGAGAAAGACTCGACCACCATTTATGAATACGAGAAGCTGATCAACAGCCGCCTGCACTTTCTAGAATGGGCAGAAACCATTTTCATCAGTGCCGAAACGGGTCAGCGAGTTGAGAAGATTTTTGAACTGGTCGATGTCGCCGCCGAACAGCACAAGCGCCGAG
>JBBRMC010000779.1:0-2212 GCA_038231055.1 Leptolyngbyales cyanobacterium | reverse complement strand
TTGACGCTCTAAAATTTGGCGTTGATTTAGGAATGTCGCTGATTGACACGGCAGAAATGTATGGAGAAGGCGGCGCAGAAGAAATCGTCGCGGATGTCATCGCAGGTCAACGATCGCGCATTTTCCTAGTCAGCAAAGTCTATCCCCACAACGCCACTCGCCAGGGAACCATTCGAGCCTGTGAACGCAGTTTGAAGCGCTTAAAAACCGATTACTTAGATCTTTATCTACTGCACTGGCGTGGCTCAACTCCGCTGTCGGAAACGTTTGAGGCGTTTATGGAATTGCAGCAAGCCGGGAAAATTCGTGATTTTGGGGTAAGCAATTTTGACCAAGACGACTTAGAAGAAGCCCATCAGGTCGATCGTCATCTCACTGCAACCGACCAGGTTCTCTATAACCTCAGCCGCCGAGGAATCGAGTGGAATGTCTTACCGTGGTGTCGTCAGCATCAGATTCCAGTGATGGCATACTCTCCGATCGAGCAAGGTCGCTTACTAAAAAATCAAGCACTTGGAACTATTGCGAACCGATTGAATGTGACTCCGGCACAAGTCGCGATCGCGTGGTTATTGCATCAAGAGAATGTGATTGTGATTCCAAAATCGAGTCGGCGCGATCGTATTCAAGAAAACTATGCGGCGTTAAACATCGCGTTAGCTGAGACAGATCTCTCAGCATTAGATGCAGCATTTCCGCGTCCACGTCAACCGCAACCCTTGCAAATGCTTTAGACTTGAGCTAATCAGCCACAGGCTTGCAGATATCGCCCGATCGCCTGCTCCAGAGAAGGGAGCAAGATCCCTCGTTCGCTAGTCAGCGCAGTATAAACCGGACGGGGAGCGGCTAACCCTAGAGATCGAGTTGAACACGCCTCAACTTGAGCCGAATTGAAGCCAGCAAAACGGGCAGCTTCTTGGGCAAATTCTGCCCAGCTAACGGCTCCTAAGTTTGCCAGGTGCCACAGTCCGCATTCTTGATCAATCAGCAGATCGAGAGTAGCGTTCACCAAATCGGGGACGTAGGTCGGAGACATCACCGTGTCGTCTGCGGCAAGAAATGATTGACCCGATGCGAGAGTGCGAAGCGCGATCGTCAGAAAGTTATAGTCATCCCAAGGTCCAAAAAATGCACTAGTCCGAATCACAAGGGCACGCGGATTCGTAGCTAAAACCCATTGTTCGGCGATCGCTTTGCTGCGTCCATAGACATTGAGCGGTGCGACTTTATGGCTTTCAACATAGGGTTTTGTCTGGCTGCCATCAAAGACCAAATCCGATGAGAATGTGACAAATGAAATACCTTGCTCAGCACAGGCTTCAGCAATAATTGCGGCTCCATCAGCGTTGATTTGCCGACACACATGGGGGTGCTGCTCGGCATCGTCAACTCGGACATAGCCAGCAGTGTTGATGACTGCCCAAGGCTTGAGATCTGCTAACACTTGAGTCACCGATCGAGCGTGAGTAATATCCATCTCTTGTCGCGTCAGCAGCCGATAGGCAATGCCGCGCATCTCACAGAGACGGGCAAAGGCACGTCCCAGAGTTCCTGTAGCTCCGGTAATGACGATCGGTGTTTGGGGAAGTGACTCGTGTTGAGTTAGCACTGGGAGCGTATCCGTTGCCAAACTTACAGATGGATACGTTAAACGCTGCGATCGATGCCACCATCCCGGTTCTTGTAGGAGGGGATGAGCATACTCTTGCCCGTTAGCAAGATGGCGCAGCATTTCAGCGAGGGCAGTGGGTCGGGGAGTGGGCGATCGCAAGTCAAACACGCCCGGTTCATAAAATCCTTCACTTTGCGTTAAAAGCGTATTCCAGTCGTAGGCACCCAGCAGCGACCAAGCGGTGACGGCTCGAATGTCGGCTCCTGATTTGCGTAGTCGATTTGCCGCAGTCCAGGCTTCGTTAAACCAGCGTAGTTGCTCCTCGCGGGTGCAGCCTAAATGCACCTCAGTTAAGGCAATCGATCGTCCATAGCGATTCCAGGCTTCTTGCAGGAGATCGTAATGCCCAAAAATGCCTTCAGCACGGACGCGCACCGCTTCGATATCAGCGTAGGTGTGCTTGCCATTGCCCCCGTGAAGGTGAGTGGGATAGTGATCAAGCCGTTCATCTAAAAAGCGATCGCTAGTCAAATAGTGATTAATGCCCAACACATCCGGCGGACAAGGATTGGCTAGAAACCAATCTAAATCGGATTCTGA
>JBBRMC010000778.1:0-2213 GCA_038231055.1 Leptolyngbyales cyanobacterium | reverse complement strand
TCGACGACGACACGCCAAATCAATTTGAGCGGTCACCGTGTCTCCGACGCGCAAAGTGCCTCGTTCAATGCGTCCGAAATGCACCGAGAACGCGGATTCTTTTTTCACGTCTTCGACTCGCACCAAAACAGAATCGCCAGAGAGATAACCTCGATCGCCAATCTGTCCGCCCGACTCTGCATAAAACGGAGTCTGATTGAGAATCACCTGAACTTGAGTTCCGGCATCTGCCGATTCGATCGGTTCACCGTCTACGAGCAAGACTTCGATCGTGGCTTGGCTTGATGGCTGAGTATAGCCGAGGAATTCAGTCGCGTGAATGCGTTGCGCGAGTTCATCCAACGTGCCTTGAACCGTGAGGTCGATCGTTTTATGGGCTGCTTTTGCCCGTTCTCGTTGAGCTTTCATTTCGGCTTCAAACCCAGCTACATCCACCGTTAAGCCTTTCTCTTCAGCCACTTCTTGAGTTAGCTCTAGTGGGAATCCGTAAGTGTCGTAAAGCGTGAACGCATCTTGCCCAGAAATTGGGTTCCAACTCTTTATTGATTCTTGAAAAGCCTGCTTCTGCTTTGCCTCGTCAAGCTTTAGAACACTGGCAAACTCTTGAAGCTTTTTAAGTTCTGCGCGACCCCATTCCTTTTCCTCAATAAGCTTTTGAAGAGCTTGTTTTCGAGTTTGATCGTCAAGCTTCAGAGCATTCTCGAATTCTGCCCAATCTCTCTGTTGGTTTTGCTGAACAGTGTTGATCACCTCATCCAGGAGTTTTTCGCCTCGCTCCAACGTTTCCCGGAATCGAGACTCTTCTTTTTGCAGTTCATTTTTAATCGTGTCTGCTTTTTGCCGCACTTTGGGATACGCCGATTCAGACAGCGCGATCGCCGTCTCTGCAACCTGAGTCGTAAAGTCTTGATTAATGCCAATCAATCGACCATGACGCACGACGCGACGGATGAGACGACGCAGCACATAGCCTCGACCTTCGTTATTAGCCGTAATGCCATCCGAAATCATGTGAACGACGGAGCGAACGTGATCGCCAATGACTTTCAGCGAAACTTTTGTAGACGGGTCAGCTTGAGCGTAATCAACTTTGGCGATCGAGGCAGCCGTTTGCACGATCGGAAAAATCAAATCTGTCTCGTAATTGTTGGGCACTTTTTGCAGAATTTGTGCCATCCGCTCTAAGCCTAAGCCCGTGTCAATATTCTTGTTTTGCAATGGGGTGAGATTGCCCTCAGCATCCCGGTTATATTGCATAAACACCAGGTTATAAAACTCAATAAACCGAGTGTCATCTTCTAAATCGATCGAGTCGTCCCCTTTTTCTGGATGGAAGTCGTAATAAATTTCAGAACACGGACCACACGGACCCGTCGGACCCGACACCCAAAAATTATCTTTCTCCCCCATGCGCTGAATTCGATGGGCAGGAATCCCAATTTCATCCCGCCAGATCGCAAACGCTTCGTCATCTTCTTCAAAGACGCTGACCACTAATCGTTCTGGCGACAGGTTATAGACCTTTGTTGAAAGCTCCCATGCCCACGCGATCGCTTGAGATTTAAAATAATCGCCAAAGCTGAAATTGCCCAGCATCTCAAAAAACGTGTGGTGTCGTGCCGTTCGTCCCACATTCTCAATATCGTTGGTGCGAATGCACTTCTGAGACGTAGTTGCACGCGGAAACTCTGCCTGACGCTGCCCCAAAAAGATCGGCTTAAACGGAAGCATCCCGGCAATCGTCAGCAAAACGGTCGGATCTTCGGGCACCAAAGAGGCACTGGGCAATATTTTGTGCCCTCTTTCTGCATAAAAATCGAGAAACTGTTGCCGAATTTGAGCGCCGCTAGGGGGAGTAGACATGGGAATTTGGGGGACGAAAAGCCTGTAGGTCTCTCTATCTTAATCACGATGCGCGATCGTGACTAGAATCGGAAATTCCGCAAGTGTGTTGAAAAGTTTTGCATCGTGAAACTGTGAACTCGCAAAACCCGTCACAGCAGAGGATATGATCAAACCCGCCCACAACCTTAATGACCCTACGCCCGATAATGTTGTCATTTCTACCCATTTTGACCTTGGCACAAGCAACCCCGGTTCTGCCCCCGCAAGAAATTGTCAAGCCGCAAGAAGTTCGATCGCTGCCGGGACAACTTGACTCGGTGTTAGTGTTTAACAGCAACAGTCCCGAAGTGGTGCAGACCGAAGGTATT
>JBBRMC010000777.1:0-2216 GCA_038231055.1 Leptolyngbyales cyanobacterium | reverse complement strand
TTATAGCATAGGGAATCCAAGACTACCGTTCTAGCCAAAGGTTTAGAAAACAGTGGAGCATCACCAAACTCTACAACGAATACTTCCACGAGCCGACTAGCCAATACAAACTCCACGCCAAACTTGATGCGATCGTCCTGCAAGCCTAGCGCTTCAACGCCACCGATGACTTACTCGAAAAACTGCCGACGTTAAACTTAGAATTAGCCGAAAAAGAAAAGGAGAAGCGATCGTCGGTTCCTGGGCACCACAATAAAGTATCAACTTCATTCTTTAACGAAATTACTGAGCATGAACGAAATTATTTTTCTGATTGAAGAAGATCTCGAAGGTGGATACGTGGCTCGTGCGATCGGCGAATCAATTTTTACTCAAGCCGATACGATCGAATCCCTGCGCGACGTTATCCGCGATGCTGTCAAATGCCATTTTGAAGAAAGCGATCGCCCCAAATTAATTCGCCTCCACTTTGTCAGAGATGAGGTTATCGCCTCATGAAACTCCCACGGGATCTTGATGGCAACCAACTTGCCCAAGCCCTTAGCAAATTTGGCTACGAGATCATCCGCCAAACGGGTAGTCATATTCGTCTAACAACCCAGCAACAGGGAGAACACCACATCACCATTCCAAGCCACAGCCCTCTCAAAGTCGGCACCTTAAACGCAATCTTGAAAGACGTTGCAGACCATAGTGGTATGAGCCGCGACGCATTACTGAGTCAGCTTTTTTAAGCGAGTGAATAAATTCTTTGTCAGACGATCAGCCAACGCTTCAAACTCCACACCAAACTCAATGCTATGTCCTGCAAGCCTACCGCTTCAACGCCAACGATGATTTACTCGAAAAACTGATGACATTAAGCATAGAGTTATCCGAAAAAGAAAAGCAAGGAGAACCTGTTATCGGTCCCTGGAACCCGACACAATAGAGATCAATGATTAATATCCTGAGAAGTAAACACCATGACTACAACTATCAACCTGCAAATCTCTTTAGAAGCCCTTATTCAAGCCGTGACATCCCTTGACCTTGAGTCCAAACGGCAATTGCTCGATATCATCGACCAGCAAGTCTTTGAAGCCGAAGAAGCAAGCTATGTAGAGGACTCCGAAACACAAGCTGAGATAGAAGCCGTCAAAATTGAGTACCAGCAGGGTGAATTTGTGACCATTGATGACTTCATCCAGGCATAGTCAAACTGCACTGAGAGAAGTACGATGTCTTACTCAGTTGTTATTTCTAAGGCAGTTCAGAAGCAGATCAACCAACTTCCCGCCGCGATCAAGCTAAAAGTGCAAGAGAAAATTTTATTGCTTAAATCAGACCCTCGCCCTTCTGGAGTCGTAAAGCTAAAGGGCTATGACTATCAGTACAGATTAAGAGTTGGCAACTATCGAATCAGATACGAAGTTCTTAATGAAGCAGCGACGGTTCAAATCCTCCAATGTAAACATCGAAGCGAAGTCTATAGAGACAAATAAACTTAGCTGTGATTTATAAAGAGGAGCAGGCGTTGCTGAATGCAGATATGAAATGCCCTCATCCCCAACCCTTCTCCCCGGGGAGAAGGGAGCCAGAACTCTTGTCCCCTCTCCTTTTGGGAGAGGGCTAGGGTGAGGATAAAATCTGTGCTTCATAGATCGATTCAGCAATGCCGAAGAGCAAACAGACGGATTCGTTGTCACTGCTTTTTCAACCCGCAAAATTAACTCACTAAACCAGAGGCAGCAACTATGTCCTTAGCTAACTACCAAGAAGCCCAGACTTACCTAAAGTTTTTACCTCTCTTACAAGACTTACCTAAACAACCGTTCTTCATCGTTTACGACGCAGAAGCTGACGTACTCTATATCGACTTCAGCAACCCACCCCAATCTGCCGAAGATAGCGAACTCACCGATGATGATATTGTGATTCGCTACGACGCGGTTGACGCGATCGTGGGTTTGCCTATTCTCAACGCCAGTCAGCGCTAAATCTTCCGCAAACTCCACGCCTCGATGCCCTTGTCCTGCAAGCCTACCGCTTCAACGCCAACGATGATTTACTCGAAAAACTCCTGACATTAAACGTAGAGTTAGCAGAGAGAAAAGTGCGGCGATCGTGGGATAACGATTTCTTCGGACTTCGCTAACGCCCTCCAACCTCCACCCGTCAGCCTACGATCGCAAAATTCCGATCTGTGAACCTGGACTCTTGCGTTGCGATCGCCA
>JBBRMC010000776.1:0-2219 GCA_038231055.1 Leptolyngbyales cyanobacterium | reverse complement strand
CTAACAAAACATCGGTTCGGTAGGCATCGGCAACAATATCTTGACTGGCACTAAAAAACGCCACGACGAACGCAGCCAAGAAAAAAGGACTGGCAGACAGCGACTTAAAGGTCTCCCAAAATTCGCACATCCCTTTTATCCAGGTAGTATTGCGGCAAATATCTGTAGAACTCACCGCAAACTGATTTAGATGAGACGGGTCTTGAACTGCCATCAGCCCGATCGTCAAGATCAGCACCAGTTGAGTCACAACCAGCCAGCCTCGTCGCCGACCTAAAAAGGGAGGAACAAAGCGATCGAGCAACGGCGACCACAGAAATTTCAGCGAGTAGGGAACGGCGGCAATACTAAACGCTGCAATCACTTTGAGATCTACCCCTTCCTTAGTTAGCCAAGCCTGTAGGGGATCTTTGCTGGTTAAGTAAAATGGCAGACCAGAAGAAAAGCCTAAAAGTAGCAAAGCCACCATTTTGCGGCTTTGAAAGACTTTTAATAAAGACGGCATCGTTCTCACGTTAAAAGCTTTGGGGATGGGTGTAGCCATCATCTCATAGCCACGTCTGATCGAAATCTACTGCCTGATCACGACGGCTGAGCTTCGGATGAGGACTGAATTTGCCACGATCGCCCCTGATAGTGCGCCTGCTCTCCCAAAATCTGAATTCCGGCAAGCTGTCGCATTAACGTCACCATCTCAACTCGTTCAGCATCGGTTAGATAGTCATGTCCGGGCAGACCACTGTGCGTCTTATCAGGGTCGCCGCCCGCCTCAAGATAGCGCTGATGAGACAAATCAAGAAGTTCTCTCAGCCTTGCATACTGCTGCTTTTCAAGGTCAGTGGGTTCTCTCATGGGTCTTGCAGCCAGTAAATAGGAACAATCTCACCATCGGCTAGAACAAAGGCGATCGCCAAAATAGGGCTAGCGGTTTCAATACACCAAACACCGATTTCTGGATCATAGAGCCTTCTTTCAATGAAACCTAACGTTTCGAGGGCATTCAGTACGAGATACTGATCTTCAGTGGGTTCCACGCTTGACTATTCCAGTGTCCGCCTCAGAGATTCTACAAGACAATCTTCTCCCCCCTCACTTAGCATCTCTTTACAAACCGACAATTAATGACTTAATTGATAACGAACGTTTATTCAATGCTACAGAATTCCTCAAGTATTGCTTATCAAAATCCTGATATTATCCTTAAGAAGGTGTCACTAACCCACTTGATGGGGCATTGCTCAAAAGTTGATCCCAAAATTTGGGATCAAATGTGAAAAGTCGATCCCCCATCGGTGTAAGGTACATAAGTTGGACTACCAAACGTAGGTCAGGCAGATTGTCTGGGCGCTGTTGGTGCTGCTTGCTGAGAAAGATTTGACGATTTAAACAGGAAGGGAGATATGTCGTACGCTCAAACTAAAACCCAAGCGAAAGCTGGGTATAAAGCTGGGGTTCAAGATTACCGCTTAACCTACTACACCCCAGACTACACACCTAAAGATACGGATATTTTGGCAGCGTTCCGGGTGACTCCTCAACCTGGCGTTCCCCCCGAAGAAGCCGCAGCCGCAGTTGCCGCAGAATCCTCCACGGGAACCTGGACGACCGTGTGGACAGACCTGCTGACCGACCTCGATCGCTACAAAGGACGTTGCTACGACATCGAACCCGTCAAGGGCGAAGATAGCCAGTTCATCGCCTACATCGCGTATCCGTTGGACTTGTTTGAAGAAGGCTCTGTCACCAACCTGCTGACCTCACTCGTCGGTAACGTGTTTGGGTTTAAAGCTCTCAAAGCGCTGCGTCTAGAAGACCTTCGCATTCCCGTTGCCTATTTGAAGACCTTCCAAGGACCTCCTCACGGCATTCAAGTTGAGCGCGACAAAATCAACAAATATGGTCGCCCCATGCTGGGTTGCACCATCAAGCCCAAGCTTGGTTTGTCGGCTAAGAACTACGGACGTGCGGTTTACGAATGTCTGCGTGGTGGTTTGGACTTCACCAAAGACGACGAAAACATCAACTCCCAACCTTTCCAACGCTGGCGCGATCGCTTCCTGTTTGTCGCAGATGCGATTCACAAGTCTCAGGCAGAAACCGGAGAAATCAAAGGTCACTACCTGAACTGTACGGCTGCAACGTGCGAAGAAATGCTGAAGCGGGCTGAGTACGCCAAAGAACTCGAAATGCCCATCATCATGCACGACTTCTTAACGGCT
>JBBRMC010000775.1:0-2219 GCA_038231055.1 Leptolyngbyales cyanobacterium | reverse complement strand
TTGCTCAAAATAAGCAAGACCAGTCGATCTCCCAAATCGAGGCTGAATCTCAAAATAATATTTTTCAAGATGAGATTTCACATCTACTTGATGTGGTTTCGGAACTGGAAATGGGGGACTTAACAGCTAGGGCGGAAGTTAGTCCCCATGCGACGGGTTTAATTGCCGATACGCTCAATCGTTTGTCGGAGCAGCTAGCGGAGGTGCTGGCGACAGTGTTGCAAACAGCGCAACAAGTAACTCTGCGAACCGATCGCCTTGAACAGTTGGCGATCGCGGTATCACAAAATGCTGAGCAACAAGAAGCCTTAGTTGTGCAAGCTCGTTTGGGAATTGAGGATGTAAACGAATTGGCGCAAGACGCAGCGCAACAGGCGATCGCGGCTAACAAAGCCGTGCAGAGAGTGCGATCGGCGGTGCGACAAGGGGAAGAACAAATTATTTACCTAACTGCTTCGATTGCGTCTCTGCAAGCGGCGACCGTACAGATGGTGCAAAGAATTAGAAATCTGGGGGAATTCGTGGCGCTTGCCAAGCAGTTCGTGCTAGATCAAAAGCGCCTCGCATCTTTAACTCAGGTTTTGGCGACTAATGCCTCAATGGTGGCAGCGCGGGCGTTAGAACAACGCGATCCCGATCAGTTTGCGTCAGTCGCAAGGGAATTTGAAGCGATCGCTGCACAGGTGAATAACTTGGCAACCCAAACCAATCAGGGGCTGGTGGTATTGCAACAACGGACGGGATTTGTGGATGTGGTTGTGTCGGGTATCGATCAAGACGTGCGCGATGTGAATAGCCTTGTGTCGGACTTTACTAATAGTGTAAATAGTTCGGAGCAGTCATTTACGAACATTGCGACTGTAACCGAAGAATTAGCTGAAATTGGTGTAGCCGTAACCGATTCATCGCGATCAATCGCCGAAGCCGTCAAATTCAGTTTATCCTCGATCCAAGACATTGAGGCGATCGCCGAACGTTCTGCTTCTCAGGCACAATTTACCCGCGAGCAATCGGGCAAAATGGGCATGTTGGCGCGTCAACTATTAGAAAGGGTACAGTTTTTCCGTTTGCCCCCAATGGTGCAATCTGATATCACAGAAACTGATGACATGGATGCGATTGAAGTTGAGAAATTTCAGGTTGTGAGTTGATTGTAGAATAATGCCAAATTCAGAATTTAATGATTTACAACTGCAAGAAGAACTGCGGACTCTATTTGAATTAGATACCCAGAAGTATTTGCAACTATATGTGCAGACCGTCCATCAGCTAAATGCTCCCAATTGGCGTGAAGATATTCAGCAACTCTATCGCTGTGTGCATACGATTAAAGGCGGGGCTGTAACTGTTGGATTTCTCGCCGTACTTCAAGTTTCGACCATATTAGAAGATTTACTTTCCGATTTGCGCTATCTCGACACTGCGCCACCTTTAGCCGATGGACAGTTAGCTCAGTCCTTGATCGAAGCAGGTGAGTTACTGATCGGCTCTGTCCAGATCGGCGATCTCAGCGACCCTGATGCGGCAGTGAAATATATTCAAACTTTGCGCGATCGCATTCAGTCTGAATATTTGCCTGAATGGAATGAAATGCGCCAAGTTCAGCAAGAATTTGCCGATCAAGGTTTTGATCTGGTGATCCTTGAGCTAGAAATGGCGATCGAAGATTTGCCGCTTACAGGTGAAGTTCCAAGCGATGCTTGTGAGATTGCTAAACAAACAATGCAGCAGTTACAGGAAATTGGTGTAGAAATAAATCTAACGGCAGCTTGGCATGAATTTTTGCAAAAGGGGCAAGAATTATGCGATCGCCTAGATTGTGAACTATGGCGCACGGAATGGATGCCATTTCTAAAAAAGGTCAAAGAAAGCGCTCGTCGGGGTGGAACTTTTGAAATTGAGCAAGCCCCGATTGTTGCCCCTTTAAACCTAGAAGTTCCATCCATCGAAAGTACCGAGATTCAATCTTTAACGAATTCTCCTGTTTCGCCTGTTGCAGACATTCAGATTCCTGTGCCACTCGATCGCCTAGAGCGATCGTCGCAATATCTCGTTGAGACCCTCATGGCAACCCGCGCCACACAAGGTTTTTATCAATCTGTTTACTCTAATCTATTACCCCTAGTTTCGCTTGCTCAAAACAGTGTGCAGTACATTACCCAACTGCGAGAAGTCCAAGATGATTATGCGCTGCTAGATGTTGCAGGGGAACAAGATGG
>JBBRMC010000774.1:0-2222 GCA_038231055.1 Leptolyngbyales cyanobacterium | reverse complement strand
TCTCAACGTGATGGAGGTCTTAGTGAGCGAAGAAGTTGAGAGTCAACTCAATGCCTTGCCTCATAAAGTCGCCCGCCAAATAAACCCGGATGAGGTTACCGCCTTTACTCTCAATCGGCTGCCTGCTTTATATGCAACGAGTAAACGCGGCTGGCAACGTCAATGGAAGCGAGGCAAGGGAGAATTACACCCTCAAATTGCCACAGCCGTGCGTCAAGGAATTGTGGCAGTGCAACGCGATCCGCTTCATGGAGACAGTCCTCTCACGTTTGCAGACGCAGATGTGGCTCAAACTGCCCTAGAAGAATTGAAACGCTTACTGCAATATGAGCAGTTGTCGTGGCAGAATTTGCCGAGCGTGGTGAAGCTGGCATTGATGGACACGCTCAGAGGAAAAATCACCTGGGCTTTGTCGCACAATGAGATCTTCGACTGGGAAGAACACCCACATCATCAAAAGAGTTAGCCTCTGCCGTTGCCTCTTCACGCTGTCCATCGCCAAATTTTAGACAGGTTTTGAGATTGAGCAAGCCAGTTGACTTTCTCAAACTTTTTATCAATGGCGGCGTATCGAACCGGGGGACGAGCTGGACTCGAACCCGTCACCTTTTTTGTGGAAAAACAAGCTTACCTCTGGAGGTTAAGCATCAAGGGCGCTTTGATTTTGCGACTCGTGACTCGATCGTAAATTCTGGAATATCTCGTAGTTCCGACTCATCTAAATTGTATTGTTCACAGACTAAGCTCAGTCGCCTTCCCGGAACTTTGACAGCGTTTACCGAGTGGGTCAAGTCGCCCTGAAAATGAATCAACAAATTCTCTTGAGGCTTGACTTGTCCGACTTGACGCTTGTGATTTCGCAAAACCAATTCTCCGCCCTGCATCTGAGACGGCACCTGCACATAGAGCACACTGACGCTATCAGGCGGATTGATTGTTTTGCAATAAGACCGCAGGGAGCGATCAATATGGGGATCTACCCGCGATCCTTCTTGCAGTAACAGAGGATTCAGATAAAACGCATTGCACGTAGACTCAAGAGCGAGATCTAAATACAGCTTGAAGAAGGGAAATTTTTGAGCAACCGTTTCGAGTCTCGATCGTTGAAACGCGATTGAAAACCCTTTTGTGTTTACAAAATCGCGGTTGAGATTGTTGATGGCAAAATAAGGACACGCCAGAATATCTCGACGCAAATCATCCAAATAAGTCAGTGGAAACGCATTAGGGTGATGACGATAATAGCTCACAGAATTTGAAGTTGCGATCGCAGGAAAGGTTTTGATCTTATACCCATTTATTTTTTGAATGCGATCCATCCTCGATCGTGGCAAAATCCGTAGAGACTTTTCGGTGAAGCACTTCCCTGCCAACGGGTAGACGAACGATCGCATTCATCCACAAAATCGATATTGCAAAAAAGTGTAGAGATGCAACGAATCACATCTCTACAAAACAAGGTCTATTAAAAAGCAGACGATAGCTAAATTGCCATCAGCGCTCTATTTCTGACCCATTTGAGCCGCAACTTCTGCTGCAAAGTCAGTCTCTTCTTTTTGGATGCCTTCACCCAACACAAAGCGAACAAACCGACGCACCTGAATGTTCTCACCCAATTGAGTGACATTACGCTTCACCAACTCATCAACTGTGATGTTTTGATCCCGAATGTAGGGCTGATCAAGCAAGCACATTTCCTTCAGACGCTTATCGATGCGACCTTGCACGATCTTCTCTTTAAGCTCTTCTTTTTTGCCGCTCAAGTCATCTTTGCCCATCTCGATCGCTTTTTCTTTATTAACGATCTCTTCAGGAATGTCGCTGACTTTCACATACTCGACGTTAGGGCACGCCGCAACCTGCATCGCCACGTTTCTCACGAGTTGTTGAAAGGCTTCATTGCGCGCCACAAAGTCAGTCTGACAGTTGACTTCAACCAGAACGCCAATCCGTCCACCTGTGTGAATGTAGCTGTCAACTAACCCTTCAGCTGCAACTTTACCTTCTTTCTTGCCCGCAGACGTAATTCCCTTCTGCCGCAGCCATTCGGAAGCTTTCTCTAAATCACCATTGTTTTCTTGGAGTGCTTTTTTGCAATCCATCTTGCCTGCGGCCGTTTTCTGGCGCAGTTCAGCGACCATCTTTGCCGAAATGTCTGGCATCTTGGCTTTCCCTAATCTACGAGTGGTTAGCCGTCAGCCGCTAGTGGTTATTCTCCCCCG
>JBBRMC010000773.1:0-2222 GCA_038231055.1 Leptolyngbyales cyanobacterium | reverse complement strand
TCGGGCTAAACCCATGAAGCCGCAGGTGGTGGACTATCCGACCGGGGCGTGGGGCAAACGCGAATCGCGGGATTATCACTTCTGCATTGAGGTCAATCCAGGCAACGTAGGCGATGAAATGCTGGCAGGTCGGGCAAGTCTAATTTGCACGATCGATGGCACCGAGACCAAAATTGCCGAAGCTCGAATTCTGGCATTTTGGACGGATGACGATGCCAAATCTACTAAAATCGACCGTCGCGTTGCTCACTACACGGGGCAAGCCGAACTCGCTCAGACCATTCAAGAAGGGTTAGACGCTCGTAATCGTGGCAACGTCGAAGTCGCGACTGCCAAACTGGGACGAGCCGTTAAAATCGCTCACGAATCGGGCAATGAAGCCACCGCCAAACTTCTGAGAACCGTAGTGGAAATTGAGGATGCGCCTACCGGAACCGTGCGCTTGAAGAAAGCGATCGCCAAAGAAGATGAAATGGCATTGGAAACCCGATCGACCAAAACCACGCGCATTCCTAAGTCATAATTCATTACTATGTCTACCTATCTCTGCCCCAAAGGTCACCAATCTAGCGAATCTGATTATTGCTCAGAGTGCGGCGCGAAAATCGGCAACCCTTCCGCCGCGATCTCTCCAACTATTTCTGAGATCGCCGCGCAACGATGCCCCGATTGCAGCGCCCTTCACGAACTCCACAGTGGCAAGTTTTGCGAGATTTGCGGCTATAACTTCGTGACCAAAGCCCACGGAGAACTGCCGACCATTCAGCCCGTTGTGCCCGAAGTTGTGACCCCTCTTGAAACCATCACGACCAAACAGGAGTCAGCCCCTCGTGAATGGGAAGTTGTGGTAACGATCGACCCATCCTTACGACAGCCCGACAGTCCTGAACCGCCAGCCGATGCAACTCCGCTCACGATTCGCCTTGATAAATCGACTCATTTGATCGGTCGCACCAGCCAAGTGAGAGCCGTCTACCCAGAGATCGCGCTGGATTTAGACGACGCGGTTTCTCATCGTCACGCCCTGCTCGATCGTCACTCAGACGGCACCTTGACTCTACGAGATATCGGCTCATCTAATGGGACACAGCTTAACGGAGTTGAACTTAAACCGATGGTTGATATGCCCCTCAACAGTGATGATGTGATCGCGATCGGGCATTGGACAAAAATCATCATCCGAGAAATCATTCACTAACTACAATCATTCTTTAAACCATGACTAGCGTCACGAAGACATCTATTCAAGCAATTAAAAAACTGACCACTCCTCAAATTCTCAGAAATGGTTTATACATCACATGGGGAATAGGATTATTATCGCTGATCACAACCTTTTTGGGAGTACAAGAGCAACGTAGTGCAGTCAAAACAATAGGCAAAGATACAACACCGAGTATTATCACAGCCCAACGCTTAAAAGACGGTATGGCTGGAATGGATGCCTTTGCTGCCAGTGAATTTTTAGTGCCGCCCAGCAATACTCAACGTTCATTTCTAGAACCCATCGAGAAAGATGCAGATGGAGAGGCGATTCAAAGCTATAACGAACGCTATCGATCGGTGGCAGAACGATTAACCGCGGCTGCTAACAACATCACCTATGATGAAGAACGCGACCCGATCCAAACTATGCAGCTAGGAATCGGCGAGTATATCACCAAGATTCAGCAAGCGCGAGATGCTCATGTCCGTCGAGATCAAGCTGGAACGTTAGCCGCTTATTTGTCGGCGGCTGAGATTTTGGACAAAACCCTTTTGCCTGCTGCCGATCGCTTAGACCAAGTAAATCTGAAGGTTCTCGATCGCACCTATGGAGAGCAACAATTTGCCTCAGCCCGATCGCTATTTTTGATCACGATCGGGATGCTAGGGCTAACCGGCATTTTGGTGATGCTTCAGCTATTTCTCAGTCGGCGAACTCGACGTACCTTGAATCCTTTTTTGCTGTCTGCAACCGCGATCGCGCTCCTGTTTTTGGCGCATACGATCGGGTCACTGCTGTCTGCTTCAAATCATCTCAAAGTTGCTAAAGAAGATGCCTTTGAGTCAATGCACGCTCTGCGTCAAGCCCGTTCCTTAGCTTATGGTGCCAACGCTGACGAGAGCCGCTATTTGTTGGATGTTAAAAATGCAGCCAGTCACCAAGAAGCATTCTTCAGCAAAATGAACCAGATTGCATCTCCTCCTAATGGTCAGACGCTTCAGCAAATTATGCTACT
>JBBRMC010000772.1:0-2229 GCA_038231055.1 Leptolyngbyales cyanobacterium | reverse complement strand
TTGAGAAATCAGATACGATCGCCCCTCAATCCCCGGTTAGCCCCGTCGCAGATTCAACAATAAGCATGGATGCGGTCAACGGAGTTGCCCCTCTAGAGCCAACTGAAGCGGATGCTGACCCATCTCTGTCACAAGTCACATCCGTGTCTCAATTGACCGATGTTAGACCGACTGATTGGGCATTTCAGGCGCTACAATCTCTAGTCGAGCGCTATGGCTGTATTGCAGGCTATCCCGACAAGACCTATCGCGGCAATCGTGCCATGACTCGCTATGAGTTTGCAGCCGGACTGAATGCCTGTCTCGATCGCGTCAATGAGCTAATCGCTGCTTCCACCGCAGATTTAGTCAAAAAAGAAGACTTGGTGACCCTGCAAAAGCTGCAAGAAGAATTTGCGGCTGAATTAGCCACCTTACGGGGTCGAGTGGATGCTCTAGAAGCGCGAACCACCACCCTTGAGAAACAGCAGTTTTCAACGACCACCAAGCTTTTTGGCAACGTCTGGATCAATCTCACAGGGGCAACCGCCGGAAGGGGCGTTCGGTTTGAAGGTCCCCCTGGTAGCGAAGGAAACGCTCTAGGGCGGTTCTTTGCAACTCGTGATGCTGCCGGACGACCGACTATCTTGACAGCTCAAGACCCCAACATAACCATGAGCTTTCTAACCTGGTTGACTCTCTCCACCTCCTTTAGTGGAAAAGACCAATTAGTAACGCAGTTGGCGGCTGGAAATGGCATTTCTCCCTATAACCAATACGCGTCGGCTGGCTTTTTTAACGCATCGGGCGTTCCCTTCCTTGACCAATCCGCCGGTGTCAACAACGGGGTTCCTGATGTGGTGATTCACGATCTTTTCTACACCTTCCCGCTCAATGACGCGGTGAAGATAACGGTAGGTCCTCGCATTAACTGGTATCGTCACTTTGATGCCAACCGCTTCAACTTTGTCTTCAACTCAGGTGCCAGTTTTGACACCTCAAATAGCACCCAATCCAACGCGATCGACCGAGGGTCAGGTGCTGTGGTGGATGTCACCCTGAGCAAGCAGTTCCGCCTGGTGGTTGGCTATCTGGGCGAGAATACTGAATTCTTGCCATCACAGTTTGGCTACAACACATCGAGCAACCCGCAGTTTGGGTTATTTGGTGGCACCAACACTGCCTCAGCAGAACTCACCTTCTCGCCCACCAGCACGATTAACCTACGTTTGCAATATAACCACTCACGGATTCAGGCTTATGGTGGACAGGTTGGGGGCGCGATCGGAGAACCGATTCCCTATGGCTATTTGGATGCAGGACCTGGTTTCTCAAGTGAGGCAGGAAGTCCTGGTGGTCTGAAATATGCCTCAGCCGATATGTTTGGGGTCAACTTTGACTGGATGCTCAACCCAGGGTTTGGAGTGTTTGGGCGCTATAGTTTCGCCAATACCAAGCTAAACCCGATCGACCAAACAGTCAGAACTCAATCGTTCCAGGTCGGGGTCGGGTTGCCTGACTTTGGCAAAAAAGGCGCATTGGCTACCTTGACGTTCTTGATGCCCATGGATATCACCAAAGGACGCACCTATTTTGCGGCTGGGGGTGGCGACGGCGGCACTCAGTATGAGCTAGAAGCTTCTTACTTCTACCCGCTCAATCAGAATATTGCTGTAGTGCCTACGTTCTACGCCATCTTTAACGCCAACAACTTCGATAGCAATCCTACTGTTTTTGTGGGTAGTTTGCGGACGCAGTTTAGTTTCTAAGGAATGTGGATTAAATAAGACCCAGACTTTCCCTCACCCTAGCCCTCTCCCAGCAGGAGAGGGAACAAGATTCTAGCTCCCTTCTCCCTTGGGGAGAAGGGTTGGGGATGAGGGCGAATTTTCGGCATTATTAAATCCACCATCCTAACTGAATCGGCTGGGTGACAATTGCTCAATCATCTCATCGGGTTTTCCAGTCATGCGGGTGGCGAATCGTTGAGCGATCGGCGGCACGATCGCGAGTGGGTTGCTAAATCCTGAAAAGAGGTGAATGCCTTCAATTGAGGGAATAGCGCCCACGAGCGGGAGGCTGTCGCCACTGAAGGCAATGGTGCAATGGTGCCAAGTGCTCAGAAGGCTCCCAAGGGCAGGTAAGACGATGCTGATTTTGGCTCGCAGATCGGCTTCGCTTTGAGTGGCATCGATCGCTGCTTTTGGGTCGGTCAGAGTGCGGCTCGTTTGTCCAATCCGAATTCTACCG
>JBBRMC010000771.1:0-2230 GCA_038231055.1 Leptolyngbyales cyanobacterium | reverse complement strand
TAGCTCGATCGAGGTTGGGTCGCGATCGCCAAGGTCAATTAAAACAACCGTCTCTCCGGCTTGCTGAAGTAACCGAACCAGTAATTGACTTAACGGATTATTTCCAACAATTACGGTTCTGACCTGACTCGCACACAGCCCTAACCAACGGGCAATCCAGCCTGCTGTAAATCCTTGAATTAAGACTGTCATGAGAATGGTGAGAAAAACGAAGGCTTTGATCGCATCGCCGCCATGGATGCCTTCTTTTGTCAGGGCGATGGCAAACAAAGATGCCATGGAAGCGGCAACAATACCACGAGGTGCAATCCACGACAGAAACATTTTCTGTCTCCAGCTAAAGCCTCGATTCCAGGTCGATAGCAGAATATTGATTGGGCGAACGACGAGCATCAGCATCAGAACGGTCAAGACACTTCCCTTACCCAAATCAAACACGCTCGCGATCGACAGATCAGCCGCCAGTAAAACAAATAAGATCGAATTTGCCAGAATTCCCAACTGTTCATTAAACTGACGGATCAGGCGTTCTTCGGGGATGGTAGCCGCTCGCAAAATAATGCCCATCAATACTGCAACCAATAGCCCTGACTCGCTTCGGAGTGCCTGCGCTAGGCTGAAAGCACCCCACACGGCGGCTAGTACCACCAGATTTTTTAATTCTTGCGGCAGCGCTTTAGTCTGTTTGAGCAACAAACTGAGCAGACCACCCGCGATCAACCCGATCGCGACCCCAATTCCTAACCGTAGTCCCAAGCCTTTCAGCACCAATAACGGGATTGCCGTACCGACTAAAACCAGTGGCACTTCATGACGACTCAAAATGACGTTGAGGGTAATCACTGCGACGATCGCGCCAATCGGATCGACCAAAATTCCCTCGCCTTCTAGAAGGGTTGCGACCCGTTGTTCAACCCCAATCAACTTTATTAGTGGAGTCACCACCGTCGGACCCGTGACGACTACTAAGGAGGCGTAGAGAAAGGCGATCGACCAGGGAAACTCATTTAAGAAATGGGCGGCGATCGCACCGCCGAGAAAGGTAATCAGCACTCCGATGGTCACGAGATTGCGGAGGCTCACCGAAACGCTACTTAGATCGCGAATCTGTAGATTTAGCCCTCCCTCAAATAGAATGAGCGCGATCGCTAAAGAAACGATGACTTCTAAACCGCTACCTAGAAGTGATGGTTCAAGCAATCTTAAACCGCTGGAGCCTAAAAGAATACCAAAGAGCAGCAGTAAGATAATGCTAGGAATCTGAAGCCATTTGGCTAAAACCTGAGCACCAATGCCAACCACTACGGTTGTGCTAATGAGAACGGTAATTGGTAGAGAATCTTCCATTATCAATTTGGCTAGGTTCGGTTGCGCTAAAGATGCCAGGGCGATCATAGGTAAATTATGTCATTCTTCAACTGAGATCTACTGAGATCTGGCACCTGCCTCTTCACTGCAATGGTGTCCCGCCCGTGAATGGAATTCCGGGCTAGCCTTGCGAAGTCCCTTGAAAGGGACTGCATTGCCTCAATTCCTCTTTGTAGTCCCTTGAGGGGACTTCGCACCGTTAGACCGTGTTCAATCACGGGCGGGTGAAGGCGAGCCACGAGGGAATTCTAATCGGGTGCAGGAGCTGAGTTAATACTGTTAGCAATAAACCGTTCAGCAGTAGGAATAGAGAGTTAGAATCAGCCCTAAAACCACGATCGAGATGGAGATCGTCAGCCCGATCGCGACCCCTTGTTTAAGTCGAGATTTCTGAAATTGGCGCACGACTCGATTCAGCCCAAGGGCAAAAATCACTGCCATGAAAAACAGCACGATCGAACGAACTTGCCACAGAACCTAGAGCGAAATGAGCAGCCAAATCAATCTAACTTAATATCCTAATGTCAAAGTTTTGCCTTCCGTTTTCTGAGAAGAAAAACTGCTTAACAATAGTCTGCTAATGTTCTACCTTTGTTCCTTCAGTTAGTACAACTTGATTCGCAAAACTTCAGTCGTAAGGAAGGTTTTATAAAATGTCTATCGAATGAAAGATAGCACCTCAAAACGTACAAATAGCAGATGTTTAATCTCTTTCAGACGGTACACGACTCGAATCAGATTAAATAGTAATCTTTAAGCGAAGTAACAAATGGAGAAGATTGCTGATGAATTTTCGTTCTCAGTATGCTTCGGTATTAGGCATTACCTTGCTTACAACTGGAATGGCAGCAGGCGCGATCGC
>JBBRMC010000770.1:0-2231 GCA_038231055.1 Leptolyngbyales cyanobacterium | reverse complement strand
CAGACTTAACGCAGTCGTCAATGTAGTCACAAAAAATTCGAGCATACGATTTCTCCAAGTGAAGGTGAGAGTTTAAGTTGAGTCAGACCGTGCCTTGCTGATTGGCTTTTTCTTCGTGTTTAGCGATCGCCCAAATGGCATGAATTACACCAGGAACCCAGCCCAGAAGGGTGAGTGCGATATTAATCACTAACGTGGTGCTTAACCCATAGGTTAGAAAAACACCAACAGGGGGGAGAAGAATGCCAAGCAGAATGCGAATGAGTTGCATAAATTAACCTCAAGGTAAATGACAAAATAACGGGAAATGAGATCGAGAACGTTTGAGCTAGAGTTTGGCGGTGGCAGTTTGCACCAGTTCTTTTAGCTGCTGCCGAATTTGCAGTTCTTTGCGGGCAACAGATGTTCCGGCTTCACCAATTCTGCTCTCAAGCTTTGCCTGCTTTTGCTGAAGTGGATCAGACCCTTGTGTCTCGGCATTTGCGATCGCGGTGTTATATTGAGCTACTAGCTTTTCAACGCGCTGTTTAACCGCACTGTAACGATCGCCATATCGAGTGTTAAGCGTCGCATCCAAAACGAGCCAACGGCTTTTTAAGTCAGCAGACAACCGATTTTTAAGGCTGGTGAAAAGATCTTTAAACCCCGTTTTAGAGCTGTTTGAAGTCGTCTCTTCAGAGGCTTCTTGCTCTTTTTCGTTGAGGGTGCCAGCGATCGTAGAGAAACTGTCTTTAGCGATCGTTCCAACTTCGCTAGAACCTGCTTTGAGTTCGCTCACGGCTTGAGACGCTGCCTCTCGGACAATTTCACCAATGCGAACAGCTCTCGTTCCACTTTGGGTTTTGACTTTTTGTAAGTCAGTTGTGATGCGGTCTTTGATGGAGTCAGCCATAATTTACCTGCTATCTAGGGTTACAAATGTGAACGAGTCATCAGGCTAAGCAACTGAAGCTGTTTCTGAGTTAGCATTCTTTGCCTTGCGCGTTTTAAGCTGCGCTAAAAGCAATTGAGACACTTCAGTAACGAGAACGGTTGCAATCACTCCATCATCAATCCAGCCTAAAATCGGAAGTGCATCGGTGGCTAGATTGAAAGGACTAACGAGATAGATTAAACTACCTAACACGATTAGCCAACGATATTTAGAATTCTGCAACGTGGTGCGATACCAGGTGTAGAGGGGTTGAGTGAAGAATTTCATCGGTTGCCTTTTGGTTGACAAGACTATCTTCGCAAACCTCTCGATGAATTTCTGGTGTTGATAACCCACGATTTTGTCGTAGCATTCCCACCCTATAGACTTCTGTAATCGTCTAGACGTTTAGTGGATGGTTTTTATAGCGCTCATGAAGCCATCTTTCAGATAGACGCACCTTGGCTTAATGATGGGGGATGTTGTTGGCTTCTAGTGGATTCAGGTTTATGAGCCTTCGATCTGCTTAAAGACTTTTTGTGGGCTGGATCATCAGTTTTGGGCAAAGTTTCAAAAATAAAATTCGTTTTGTAGTTTTTGCTACAGAAATATATTAGAATTGTGATGTCAGAGAAAAACTCTGTTAATCAATAGAATTTTGCATTTTGTGAATCATGGCTACCGCACTTCAAGTCAACCCTTCTAAAATTTCTGCTCAACATCAAGCCACGATCGCGACTTCTCTCGCTCATCGGTTGGCAGTTGCAAAGGCAGCTCAAAATAATCATCTCGTCACCCTGTTAGAGCAAGAACAGCGTCAGTTAGATAGCACATCCAGTAACACCCTTCATTTGTCTGGGCTTGTCGCAACCGTTAAGCAAGCTTGGCACTCCTGGTTAGATGCCCTCGATCGTCAATCTCAGCTTTCGGTCAAAAGAGTCATGGGTGAGTCTGGCACGATTTTGTGGCACGCCTACGATCCTCAAACTGGGAAGTCTCTCTATGCAGAGTCTTCGTCAGAAGTCGTGAAATGGATCGAAGACAACCGTTTGGGACAGTAATTGTTTCAAATCAGAAATGAAAGCCTCTGATTAAATCCCAAATCGCCCTCCAAATTTCTCCACTAGAGGAAACTTAGAGGGCTTTTTTCAGGACTGAAATTCGAGTGGATGAATTCTCAACCAGTAACTACGATCGCCATGATTTGTTTGATGGCTTCGATCGAGCCTTACAAAAGAGTTTTATCTATACCTGCACCCATCAGAAATTAGCAAATGCTATTGGTGAGGGCACGATTGATCATCAGGCTGGTCATTCT
>JBBRMC010000769.1:0-2235 GCA_038231055.1 Leptolyngbyales cyanobacterium | reverse complement strand
CGTCGGATGCCTTCGCGATTCATCGTCAAAAAGGTCGCTTGCGCTGTTGGAATGACTCGCCATCCTGATTTCTCTAATTCAATCAAGGTAGGGGTCGCGATCGCTTCGACCTCTGGAACAATCAGGTGAGGGTTCTCTTGCTCAACCACTGTTCTTAAGGCATCGCCATCAAGCATATTGATGACGTGCGATCGATGAGCAATCTGCATTGCAGGCGCATTTGCGTAGGAATCAACGGCAATTACTTCGATGCCGAGCTGCATCGCGGCGATCGCGACTTCTCGACCCAGCTCTCCTGAGCCTAGCAGTAACAATCGTTGAGCATCCGGGGTGAGCGGAGTGCCCCAAACAGTCCAAGGAGGTGCAGCAGGAATCATGACAGTCGATCACAAGTTCGTCGTGGATGATCATAGAACATTTGCTCGATCGCGCTATGACTTTCCCATTTAGCAACGTTGTAAGAGACTCGATCATGACTAATTTTCCTATTCGTAATGCAAAGTCTGGTTTAAGCAGCCCGAAGACTTACGCTAGTTTCAATAGTGATTGAGTTAAACCAGAATTCCTCTCTACGGAGTTGTGTTTAGACAGACTTTCAGCGCTCCAGTGCGATCTGCGACGATCGGATAGAAAACTTCCCAAGAAGCCTCTATTCTGAAGTCGTACCTTTAGAAAAACTCGATATGAGCGTTAAAGAATGGCTGCTTCTCACCGTCTTATCAGGGTTTTGGGGCGGTTCCTTCTTCTTTATCAAGATTGCACTTGTGGATTTACCACCTCTGACGATCGTGTTGAGTCGAGTGATCTTAGCTGCGATTGTTCTCATAATTTTTGTCTACTCACGCAGAGATAAATTGTCCACTTCTCTATAAGGTATGGCAATCATTTTTTGTAATGGGCGCATTAAACACACTGATTCCCTTCAGCTTAATTACCTGAGAACAGACTCGGATCAGTAGTGCTCTTGCTTATGTTCTAAATGCGACAACTCCAGCGTTTACCGTTTTATCACAATGATCGACTTCTCAAAACGCAGCCTAGATCGGATACGCGATCGTCACGCCTGATCCACCATCTTCAGGAGGAGCCAACTCAAACCGTTGAATGCGAGGATGCTGCTGCAAAAACGCATGAACGCCTTGCCGCAGTTTGCCTGTGCCGTGACCGTGAATGATCCAAATTGCTCCACCGACTTCAGAAATGGCTCGATCGAGCAAAATTTCGGCATCTGCCACCCGACTGCCGCGAATGTCTACCGTGTTGCGCGATGTGCGAATCACTGGAGCAGGCGGGAGCGGCGGAGTCTTTTCCTCAACTCGATCAGGTTTGCGCTCTTCTCGTTTGGCAGGTTTTTCGCCCGTCAAAGACTCAACATCCTGCACAGGAACGGTCATTTTCATCAAGCCGAACCGCACGACCAGTTCTTCATCGTCTGAGAGGCTAATCACTTCGGCGGTTTGCCCCAGTCGAGGAATGCGGACTTTATCACCCACTTGCGGACGAAATCCCGGTTTAGGTTTGGCAGGCTGACGAGACGGAAGCTGTTTTTCGGCAATGCGATTTAAGGCATCGGTGGCTTGCTGGGCATCTTGAGCGGTGACATTGCCCTTTTGCAATTGGCGAATCACCTTTGCGATTTCAGCTTTTGCCTGCACGATCGCCTCCTGAACCGCTTTTTCTTGCGCCTGTTGCAGCGATCGTTCTCGTTCCTGTAAATTGGCAGCTTTGGCGGAGACTTGTCGATACAACTGCTCGGCACTCTCTAGAATTTTTGCCGCTTCTTGCGCTTTGGTTTCCTGTCGCCGCCGTTGAGATTCTAATCCTGCAATCACCTGATTGACATCTTCAGACGCACCGCCCACTTGTTCTTGAGCGCGTTGAATCACCTCTTCGTTGAGTCCGAGGCGACGCGCGATCGTCAGCGCATTCGATCGTCCAGGAATACCCCACAGCAATCGATAGGTGGGAGACAACGAGACATCATCAAACTCAACCGAGGCATTTTCAAAGCGATCATCGTCATACTTGAGCGCTTTTAATTCGCCAAAGTGAGTGGTGGCGATCGTCAACGCAGCATGATCAGCAAGATATTTGAGCAGCGCGATCGCCAAGGCACTGCCTTCTGTCGGATCGGTTCCGGCTCCAACTTCATCTAGTAAAACGAGGGAATTCGAGACGACGGTTGAATCAGAATCTTCTGACCGCAGCGCATTCAGAATGCGGCTAATTCGACGG
>JBBRMC010000768.1:0-2248 GCA_038231055.1 Leptolyngbyales cyanobacterium | reverse complement strand
TAAAGTTAGTGTCCATATTCCATTCAAAGATAATTCCATCCACGGCTTGCATTGCTGCTTCAAAGCGTTGGTTAATCTTTTGTACAGCTGATTCGGCACGGATGCGTTCGATCTCGATGTATATTCGTAAAATCAATTCACTCATCAACTCTAGTTCGTCCTCGCGCCAGACTGATGGCATCCGCCGAGCACCGAACATAATAAATTTCAACTTACTATTACTTATGTAGGGAATGTTGATTAAGGAACGCACTTGCCATGAGTCGTAAGCCCTGCCTCCATCTTTCACCTTGGGATCTGTATACACATCCTCAATTGACACATTTTGTCCAGATTGAAGCTCTTGCACACAGATTTCGCTTAAGTACTCTGAGAGGCGATGGACACCTACAGCATTGGGGATATCATCATCTTGGTTGGCATAGATAGCTCGAACTTCATTAGCATCAACATCAACATCGTTAAAAGCTACAATCGAAAAGTCAAACCATCGGCGGATTTTCTCTCCTACGACATTAATAATTTGATCGATATCTTCGATGACGGCAAGGGTTTTTTGAATTTCGGCTAGAAAGTTATTGTTGAGTTCTTGACGCTTGCGATCGCTGATATCTAGATTAATGCCGCTTAACCGCACTGGCTCTCCCTGCTGGTTGAAGGTAATACGCCCCAGCCCTAGTAGCCAACGAACCCCCAGTTGAGGATGGATAATCCGAAACTCAGACTGAAACTCTGGCAAATGTTGCTCTAAAACCCTCTGCACATCCGCATTCGCCCGATCTCGATCATCGGGATGGAGAGCATTATCCCAAGCTGCGTAACTAGGTAAACCGTTTGCGGGGTCGAGTCCATAGAGGACGTAATTTTCCGCCGACCAGACAACCTTACCTGTAGGGATTTCCCAGTCCCATGACCCAGCATGAGCACCCGACATTGTCAGCCGCAGCAGCTGTTCGCTTTCGCGCAGGCTGACTTCATTTTGTTTGCGCTCCGCAAGTTCGTCTTGGGCTTGCTGATAAAGCTCAGCTTGGCGAATGGCAATGCTAACCTGAGTGGACAACTGTTGAAGTAAATCAATCTCTAATGATTGCCATTGACGAGGAGCCGCGCAGTGATGCGCAATCAGCACACCCCAAAACAGATCGTCATGCAAAATAGGCACTACTAGATTTGCTCTTACTTGAAGCCCAGCCAAGAGTTGGACGTGGCACGGATCGACGCTGCCATCATAAATATCGGCTTTGACGGTGACTCCTCCTTGACGCTGAAGCTCGACATAGCTCTCGGCAAAACAGGGATCATGAATCCGCTCTGCCAGAAGCGATCGCCAGTCTGCGCCCACAGATTCTGCGACCACCCTGCCATCACCGCCTAGCTCCACCTGAAACACAACCACGCGATCAGTCTGCAGAAATTGCCGCACTTCGGTGACGGTAGTTTGCAAAATCTCATTTAAGTCGAGCGATCGAGACACTTTCTGAGAAATCTGAGAAATCACTTGCTCTCGATCAATGCGCTCTTGGAGTTGAGTTTGGAGTTGCACCGTCTTGATCGTTGCATCCAACGCCAGCTTCAGCCCCTCCTGCGTGATTTGTCCCTTAACCAGATAATCTTGTGCGCCCGCTTTAATCGATTGGACAGCGATCGCTTCGCTGCCAACGCCTGTCATCATCACGATCGGGAGCGGCTGCTGAGTTTGCAGGGCCGCGAGAAACTCTAGCCCGTCTAGGTCGGGCAATCGATAATCGAGCAACACTGCATCGGGCTGGTGCTGTCGCCAAAGATTCAATCCTTCTTTGCCAAAGCTCGCCTCTACGATCGTGTAGTCATAGTCGCGATCGCGCAGCAAATATCGTCGATATAGCTCGCGGTCTTCTGGACTATCTTCCACAATCAAGACGGTGCGACGAGGTTGGGTGATCATTAGCTTGGCTCTACTAAATCAGTGGGAAGAATCGTAATATCAAACCAGTAGTCGATTAAGGTTTGAATACTACGCTTTAATCGATTAAAATCCATCGGTTTGACAATGTAGCTGTTAACCCCATGTCTATAGCAGGCTTCAATATCCTTGGGGTTGTTGGAAGTTGTAAAGATAACGACTGGAACTAACTTTAGCGTCTCATCTTGTTTGATTTTTCGCAATACTTCTCGTCCGTCCGTTCCAGGTAAGTTGAGATCGAGCAAAATCATTCCTGGACGCGGGGCGCTTTGGGGATCAGTGTAGCGACCTGTGTGATACAGAAAT
>JBBRMC010000767.1:0-2254 GCA_038231055.1 Leptolyngbyales cyanobacterium | reverse complement strand
TAAAGTTAGTGTCCATATTCCATTCAAAGATAATTCCATCCACGGCTTGCATTGCTGCTTCAAAGCGTTGGTTAATCTTTTGTACAGCTGATTCGGCACGGATGCGTTCGATCTCGATGTATATTCGTAAAATCAATTCACCCATCAACTCTAGTTCTTCCTCGCGCCAGACTGATGGCATACGCCGAGTACCTAACATAATAAGTTTCAACTTACTATTACTTATGTAAGGAATGTTGACTATGGAACGAACTTGCCATGAGTCGTAAGCCCTCCCTCCATCTTTCACCTTTGGATCTGCATACACATCCTGAATTGCCACATTTTGTCCAGATTGAAGTTCTTGCAGATGGATTTCGCTTAAGTAATCTGAGAGGCGATGGACACCTAAAGCATTGGGTATATCATCATCTTGGTTGGCATAGATAGCTCGAACTTCATCGGCATCAACATCAACATCACTAAAAGCTACAATCGAAAAGTCAAACCACAGGCGGATCTTCTCTCCAACGACATTAATAATTTGACCTATATTTTCGATGACGGCAAGGTCTTTTTGAATCTCGGCTAGAAAATTATTATTTAGCTCCTGTTGTTTGCGATCGCTTATATCCAGATCAACCCCTGTCATCCGAATCGGTTGACCGATCGCATCGTAAAACACTTTTCCCTGACTCAGTGCCCAGCGAATGGTGCCATCTGGATAAAGCACCCGAAATTCGATGTCGTAGTTTGCACCTGTGGTAAGGGCAACATTGATCGCTTCTAAGACGCGATCACGGTCTTCTAGATGTAGCCGTGCCACAAACTGCTCATAGGAGCCATCAAATTCTCCAGTAGCCAGCCCAAATAGGGCTTCCATATTCGACGACCAAGTGATTTGGTTTTCTGGAATATTCCAATCCCAAGTTCCCATTCGGGCAGCTTGTAGCCCCAGCCGCAGTCTTTCTTCACTGCTTCGCAGCACCTCCTCTGTACGTTTGCGCTTCGCGAGTTCGTCTTGGGATTGCTGATAAAGCTCCGCCTGACGGATGGCAACGCTGACCTGAGTGGACAACTGTTGAAGTAAATCAATCTCTAATGATCGCCACTGACGAGGGGCTGCGCAGGAATGAGCAATCAGCACACCCCAAAACTGATCGTCGTGCAAAATGGGCACGACTAGATTCGCTCTTACTTGAAGCCCAGCTAAGAGTTGGACGTGGCACGGATCAATGCTGCCATCATAAATATCGGCTTTGACGGTCACTCTTCCTTGACGCTGAAGCTCGAGATAGCTCTCGGAAAAACAGGGATCATGAATCCGCTCTGCCAGAATCGATCGCCAGTCTGCGCCCACAGATTCTGCGACCACTCTGCCATCACCGCCTAGCTCAACCTGAAACACAACCACGCGATCGGTCTGAAGAAATTGCCGCACTTCGGTGACGGTAGTCTGCAAAATCTCATTTAAGTCGAGCGATCGAGACACTTTCTGAGAAATCTGAAAAATCACTCGCTCTCGATCAATGCACTCTTGGAGTTGAGTTTGGAGCTGCACCGTCTTGATCGTTGCATCCAACGCCAGCTTCAGACCCTCTGGCGTAATTTGTCCCTTAACCAGATAATCTTGTGCGCCCGCTTTAATCGCTTGGACGGCGATCGCTTCGCTGCCAACGCCTGTCATCATCACGATCGGCAGAGGCGTTGGTGGATGCTGAGTTTGCAGGGCAATGAGAAATTTTAGCCCGTCCAGGTCGGGCAGTTGATAATCGAGCAACACTGCATCTGGCTGGTGCTGTCGCCAAAGATTCAATCCTTCTTTGCCCAGACTCGCCTCTATGATCGTGTAGTCATAGTCGCGATCGCGCATCAAATATCGTCGATACATCTCGCGGTCTTCTGGGTTATCCTCTACAATCAAGACGGTGCGACGAAGTTGAGTATTCATTAGCGCGGCTCTACTAAATCAGTGGGAAGAATCGTAATATCAAACCAGTAGTCGATTAAGGTTTGAATACTACGCTTTAATCGATTAAAATCCATCGGTTTGATAATGTAGCTGTTAACCCCATGTCTATAGCAGGCTTCAATATCCTTGGGGTTGTTGGAAGTTGTAAAGATAACGACTGGGACTAACTTTAGCGTCTCATCTTGTTTGATTTTTCGCAATACTTCTCGTCCGTCCGTTCCAGGTAAGTTGAGATCGAGCAAAATCATTCCTGGACGCGGGGCGCTTTGGGGATCAGTGTAGCGACCTGTGTGATACAGAAAT
>JBBRMC010000766.1:0-2259 GCA_038231055.1 Leptolyngbyales cyanobacterium | reverse complement strand
TCTTGAGCAATCACCAATGCCTGCTGCTCAAATTCAATTGCCTTTTGTGGATTGCCAGAGGCTTTATAGGCGAGTCCGGCGTTGTTTAAGGCTGCCATTTCTCCACGTCGGTCATGAATCTCTCGTGCGAGATCAAGACTCTGCTGCTGACACTCGATCGCTTTTTGATGATTGGATAGGTGTCGGTAGGCGTTACCTAAAGTGCCTAAAACATTGACGGTGCCGAGATAATTCTTGATTCTTTCAGCAACGGTGAGGCTGCGCTGAGAATAGTTAATCGCTTGGTCATATTCTCCGATGCCATAGAAGATTAGCCCCAGGCTACTTAGAGTTTTTTCGACTCCTGACTGGTCTTTAATCTCTACATAAAGGTCGTGTGCTCGTTGAAGAGAGTGCAGCGCCGATTCGGATTGACCTGCCTGATGTTGACTAACCCCTTGTCTTAAAAGTCGATCCGCTTCTTGCCGACGATCGTTTAAACCGTTAGAAGGCTGCTCGTTAGTTTCAGGCTGCTTGAATGGCTCGGTGCGGTCAGAATTAGGGGGAATAGTGTCATCTCTGCCTACTCCCCTCTTCTGACCGTTGTGCTGATGTCGGTCATTCATCTGTAGCCCTCAATCTCGTCTCAACTGGGTTTTGAGCCACAACTCATTAACCCCCTTTACTTCAACGAGCGTAGCCTTCAATCAAATATGAAGGTTGCGTGAAATCTCTCAAATTCCACAAGCTCAGTAAAATTAAGGACAGTACTGCTTAATGCTCTATTTTCTTGAGCCAGTTGAGAATCAAAGGGTTGACGACTTCAGGGCGCTCATCATGGGGACAGTGTCCTGTGTTGGGAATGCCGACAAATTGAACGTCGTGAGTTGCAGTTAGTTGTTGATAGATTTGTGATCCGGCGATCGGAGTCCATGGGTCGGCTTCTCCCCAGAGAACCAGCAGCGGAACCTGAATGCGGGGTAATAATTCGCTGGGTCTGGGTCCGGCAGGGGCAGTCAAGATAGATGCAAACACAGCTTGAGCGCCGGGATCGCAAGAGGGAGCGTGCAGTAAATCCACCAATTCATCAGTGATGGCTTCAGAGTTTTTATAGACCTGTTTGAGACTGCCGCGAATTCGAGCTTTTTGACGGACTCGATTAAACAGCCAAGGTCCGAATGCTTTAGAACTGACCAGTTTGGCAAAACTACCCATCACAACCCGCAGGGGCAAGTTTAACTCGTCAGGACGGTGGTTAAGTCCTCCAGCGGAGTTGAGCAAAACGCCTCCTGCCGAGATCTCTGGGTGCTCTGCGAGAACCATCAGGCAGATCAGACCTCCGATCGAGTTGCCAACAAACACCGCAGGGTGCTGAATCTTAGCTGCCCAAAAGTCACGAATTAGTTCTACCCAGATTTCTAGGGTGTACTTTAGGGCAGGTTTTGCGGAGCCACCAAACCCCAGCAAATCGAGGGCAAAAACCTGATATCCGGCGGCAGCAAGAACAGGGATATTTTTGCGCCAATGCCCGATCGACGCTCCGAACCCATGAATCAACACGAGAGGTTGCCCAGTTCCAGCAGACGTATAGCGAATTTGATGCCCTTGCCATTCCCAGACTTGCGTCTCAAACGGAACCGATGTTGGACGTTGCTCTACAGTCACGATGCTTATGTGAAGTTTTTTGAAGATAAGTTCATCATAGTAGTCCAATCCCAGAATTTCTAGGGGTTGTCAAAAAGAGTTCATCTTACCCTTTGCTCTTTTGGGGCTTTGGCTCTGCTTCTGGTGATTGCAGCGCTTGGTCTAACACTGCACGAGCGGCTTCTGCTTGAGAACGCGCTTCGCGATAGCGCAAATTAACTTGAGCATAAGCTTTGAGAACTTTGAAGCCATCCTTTAATTGGGTCACTTCTTCTTCGCTGACTAAATCATCTGAGAACAAAGTATCAATCTGCTCGCGGACTTGTAGCGCTTCGGTGCGCGACTCTTGAGCCTTGAGCTTCAGTGTCGCGAGACTGCTAAGAATCTGGACTGCTTGATTGAGCGAATCTTCGTCTCCTGGCGCGATCGCTGCTGGGTCTTTAACTTCAATAAACTGTTTTGGACTGAACCCATCGGCAAGATCGGTTGGAAGTTTGCCATCATCCATCAGTTCCATGAGTTGATCCATTGCCTTTTCACGGGCTTTTATTGAATCTTTACCCGGAACGGTAAGAATGACTTCGGGACTTTGAGCAAGCGTGTATTGAACCATTGGAAAAGCTATCCAGCAAAGCG
>JBBRMC010000765.1:0-2284 GCA_038231055.1 Leptolyngbyales cyanobacterium | reverse complement strand
GCGATCGCTGATTTGATACTTCAGTTAGTCAGAGGATGTTTGATGGCATTTACGGGTTAGAGATCCAAGCCGAACAAAGCATTAGAATTAGAGGAAATACTTTGTGAAGTGCGCCCGTCGTTTACTTAAAAAGCGTAGTTATTTATGGTCTCTACTTTTGCGAATCCGTCAACGATCGACTCCCCTCGGATTCGTCCAGAGATTCAAGCATTACACGCTCAGTTAGTTGAGTGGCGTAGACGATTGCATCAACATCCTGAACTGGGCTTTCGTGAGCAGTTGACTTCAGAATTTGTTGCCCAAAAACTTCAAGAATGGGGCATTGATCATCAGACTCAAATTGCAAAAACTGGAGTTGTGGCAATCATTCAAGGCAACCGCCCAGGGAGGGTTTTGGCGATTCGAGCAGATATGGATGCCCTGCCAATTCAGGAAGAGAACGAGGTGCCCTACAAATCGCAGCACGACGGACAGATGCACGCCTGCGGTCATGATGGTCATATTACGATCGCTCTCGGCACTGCTCACTATTTGTCACACCATCGTGATTTTGCTGGAACCGTCAAAATCATTTTTCAACCTGCCGAAGAAGGTCCGGGGGGTGCCCAACCCATGATAGAGGCGGGCGTGCTCAAAAATCCTGATGTCGATGCGATTATCGGGCTGCACTTGTGGAATCAACTACCGTTAGGAACAGCAGGCGTGCGATCGGGGGCATTAATGGCAGCCGTCGAGACGTTTCGCTGCACAATTTTTGGCAAAGGTGGACATGGTGCAATTCCGCAACAAACCATTGACTCGATCGTAGTCGCTTCTCAAGTAGTGAATGCGCTACAAACGATCGTGGCGCGAAACATTGACCCGATCGAGTCAGCCGTGGTGACCGTGGGCGAACTTCATGCCGGAACTGCGTGTAATGTGATTGCTGACACGGCTCGTATGAGCGGCACTGTGCGTTATTTCAACCCCAACTATGGCGATTATTTTGCCCAGCGCCTTGAGCAAGTGATCGCTGGAATTTGCCAGAGTCACGGGGCGAACTATGAACTGGATTATCAAAAACTTTATCCGCCTGTGATTAACGATGGGGCGATCGCGGAGCTAGTCCGATCGGTGGCTGAAACTGTCATCGAGTCGCCGTTGGGAATCGTCCCCAACTGTCAAACGATGGGCGGCGAAGATATGTCATTTTTTCTGCAAGCAGTCCCAGGCTGTTACTTCTTTTTGGGGTCTGCCAACTCTGACAAGGGATTAGATTTTCCTCATCATCATCCTCGCTTTGACTTTGATGAGACTGCCCTCAGCCTAGGAGTTGAAATCTTTGTGCGGTGCGTTGAAAAATTTTGCAGCGTTACTGAATCAAAGATTGAGTTTTCCCCCTAACCCCAATTCTGCGAGAACCGGATGTGCTCAATCACACAATGCTTTAGCAAATCATCAAGCTCAACAGGGGTGGAGAGACAACAGGTGACAAGCCTTCAAACATCAGTTTGACAGCGCAGGTGTAAAGCGCTTCGGTAGCGGCTGGGTTTGGCTAGTGAAGAACAATCAAGGAAATCTGCAAATCATCAGCACCGCCAACCCAGATAGCCCCTTAATCGAAGGCTACTTTCCCATCATGGGAAATGACGTTTGGGAACACGCCTACGACTTAAAATATCAAAATCGTCGTCCCGAATACCTAAACGCCTGGTGAATGTCATTAATTGGGATGAGATCAACCGCCATTTTGCGGAATCTAAATCCGCTATATAGCTTCTCCATAGCTTCCGCAGGGGAATGGTAACTTTTAAACTCAGTTTGTGAGAGAAATCACTAGACCCTGTGATCGAGATCGCTAAAGATGAGACATCTGACAGACATACTGTACAAGACTCAACTTTAGCCGAGTCATCAACAGGGAACACACGACTGACCGACAGATTTCTTAGGAAGACTGTCGGTTTTTTATTATAAAACAAAAATAATGAGTAGTTATTGGGTGCTCACCATTAGTTAAGAATCGCTTGTCATTAGTTAAAAATCTGTTGCTCTTCTCAGCGATCGCCCCGCCACAAACGGTATGATCTATGCGTCTTTAAACATGGATCACAGATGTCCCTAGTCGTTGCCGCCTTTTATAAGTTTGTGCGGCTTTCTGATTGGGTCGAGATGAGAGACCCCTTACTATCGTGTTGCTCAAGTCAGGGTGTAAAAGGAACCATTCTGTTAGCAGAAGAAGGCATCAATGGCACGATCGCCGGCTCTCGCACTGCTGTTGATACGGTTCTGGCATTTCTTAGAG
>JBBRMC010000764.1:0-2289 GCA_038231055.1 Leptolyngbyales cyanobacterium | reverse complement strand
GGCTGCCAACCTCGGTAGACCACTTGCCGATCGGCTCACATCGCAAAGCAGGATTTAGCCAACGGTGCATCAGGGCTTGTTCGGTGAAGCACCGCTCTACGATCGTGGCACTTGCATTAATTTGAATCGATTGCTCAAAGATTTGAGGCGACATTTTAATCTGAGATCAATAAAATTTGAGAGCTAGCCACTTTAACTACGTCTAAAATATACCCGCAGACCGAAGATTTAAATAATGAATGTAAGGCATTCTGCACGTGATCAGAGTTTGGCGACTTCTAGAAGTCGCCGGAAGTCTTGTTCTGCAAACGCTTGTGACTATAAATTGCTGGATCTCTACAGTAACGCATCAAAACTTCAGAATAGTAGTTCGGAAGTCTTTTCTCTTTAGAGAGATGCCTGTACTCTGATGAAGCATCGCTATTTTAGCGCTCCTCACATAATTCCACGCGCTCTAGATAGGAAATCGTAAGCTGAATTGTACAAAAACTGGCTGCCTTTCGACCTAGCTCTAGACCATTATCCCACTCAGGATATCCCTGCCTGTTTCGATCTGAGTAAAAAGAGGTTAATTAGACAACCATGAATCAAGTTTGGCACCATTTTATTGAGCCAGTTGGAGCGCAAATATCCACTCCACTAGCGATCGTATTGGCACAAAATCCTCCTAACTTAGTCCCGGTCAACGTTTTTCAAGGAATCGATCCGAATAACTTAACCAACATTGTGGCGCGGCTGCTGGGCGCATTAGCCATTCTACTGATTGGCTGGCTAATCGCGGGGATCGTTTCTAAAGTGGTTCGGAGTCTGCTCAAGCGCACAGACGTTGATAATCGTCTAGCAGCAATGATTTCGGGTGGACGCATTCAATCAGATCTGAAAGTAGAGAATCTGATTGCTGCCGTGATCTTTTGGATCATTATGATTCTGGCGGTAGTGGCAGCCTTAAACGCGCTCAACCTACAGACCGTTTCGACTCCGCTCAACGCATTCCTCAGCCAAATCTTTGCTTTTTTGCCTCGTCTTGGCTCTGCGGCAGTCTTAATTGCGATCGCCTGGGTCGTCGCAACGGTGGTGAAAGCGATCGTGGTTCGCACGGCTCATTCGTTTTCGTTGGATGAGCGTATCGCAGAACAGACTCCCACTGATCCAATGTCTCCCGGTCCATTTTTGCTGAGTGAAACCCTTGGCAATGCGTTGTACTGGTTTGTCTTTCTGTTCTTCTTGCCCCTGGTGTTGGGCGTTCTCGATTTGCAGGGTCCCCTCCAGCCCGTGCAAAACTTGCTGGATCAGATCTTGGGTGCCCTTCCCAACATTTTGAAAGCGGTTTTGATTGGCGTAGTCGGCTGGTTTGTGGCGCGGATTGTGCGGGGCATCGTCACAAATCTGCTGGCTGCAACCGGAGCCGATCAGATTGGAGCCAAATTTGGGCTAAGTCGATCGACGGGCGGACAGTCGCTTTCGTGGTTGATTGGCACGATCGTTTATGTCCTGATCCTGATCCCGGCAGCAACGGCAGCGCTGGATGCTTTGGCAATTCCTGCCATTTCAAATCCGGCGACTTCCATGCTCAATCAGATTCTCAATGCTTTGCCCAAAATCTTTACCGCCGCATTGATTTTGGCGGTCGCCTATGTGATTGGCAAATTTATTGCTGATTTGGTGACTAATCTTTTGTCAGGCATCGGGTTTAACAATGTTTTCCAGTGGCTTGGGCTTCCCTCTCCTCTGCCTCAAGTGCCCTACAGTTCAGAATTCCAAACGGGTGAAACGTTACACGATCCGACATTGCACGATCCGACATTGCACGATCCGACGATCGTCAACCCTTCGATTCGCACCCCCTCCGAGATTGTAGGTGTGGTGGTGTTGGTAGGCGTAATGCTAGTGGCAACGGTTGCCGCGATCGACGTGCTTCAATTTGAAGCGTTGAGACAAATCGTGGCAGGCTTGCTCGTCGTCTTTGGTCGAATTTTGGTTGGATTGGTGGTTTTTGCGGTTGGCTTATATCTCGCGAACCTTGCCTATAGTCTGATCAACAGTTCGGGGAGCCGTCAGGCAAATCTGCTCGGTCAAACCGCACGGGTTTCGATCATTGCATTAGTGGCAGCTATGGCACTTCAGCAAATGGGAATCGCACCCAATATCGTCAACTTGGCGTTTGGGTTGCTGTTAGGCGCGATCGCGGTGGCGATCGCACTGTCATTCGGCTTGGGCGGTCGTGAGGTCGCGGCTGAACAACTGCGCGAATGGCTTAAAGAATTCAAACGTTAAAATTTTTTGAATTCC
>JBBRMC010000763.1:0-2292 GCA_038231055.1 Leptolyngbyales cyanobacterium | reverse complement strand
TCTGCGCCGCTCAAATCGGCAGAAACCAAGCTGGCATCGACCAGTTCAGCTTTTTGTAGCGTTGCGTCGATTAATTCAGCCTTAAAAAGGATTGCCTGATTGAGAATTGCGCCATTGAGATTAGCGGCAATCAGTTTTGCCCAGGAGAGGTCAGCTTTTTTTAGGTTGACGGAACTAAGATTTGCGCCTCGGAGATTTGCGCCCTTTAAGTCAGCTTCGCTGAGGTCGGGGTGAAGGTGCGGATGGTGCGATCGCCACTCAATCCACGCCACTGCCCCTTGCTGCAATAGCTTGAGATGCCTTGATGCCATGTCTATTCCTTTCGCATCTCGGTCGGATGCTCTCGTCCAGCGACGTTCTCGATCGCTGCCACCACTGCCTGAGATGCTGCCATGATGTCTCGCTCTGCGCCACCGAGATAGAGTCGCCCAAAGCTGCCCACCGCGGAGATTTGCAGAATGTTGATAAAGGCGGCTTTTTCGGCTTCGTTAGCGGCGAGGGCGGCAAAGGCAGCGGGTTCGACTTCAAAGACATAGAGGGTTTGCCCTGCCAAAATCATGTTGCCGCGACGGGTGCGGTTGATCAGTTGGGTGTGATGGGCATCGATATTGCGAATAATCTGACTGGAAATCACACGCGGCTTGAGACCTTCGTTTTGCCGAACGCCCATCGCGTCTAGAATTGCTCGACCTGCGGCTTTGACTTCGCCCTGGTTGCTGGCGTGAATTTCGAGCAGTCCATATAGGCGTTCGACCATTTGCACACCGGGACGCACCACGGCTGATTTCATCGCCACGTCCATGATGCGATTAATTTCGATGCCGGGAGAAATCTCAATCCATAGGGAGGCATCTCCGGGCAGGGGTAAAAAGCCCAGTGCTTCGGTGCCGAGGTAAGCAGCGTGTTGAGGCTGCAAGTTGTCGAGATACACGTAACTGCGAAGATCGATTCCCAAAAGTCACATCCCTAACAAAGAGGCTAGATCAGTATACGATTTTGCGTTGACTCGTGGCTACTGGCTAAAGAGGATAGAGGCGATTCTGCTAGGCATTGACTAAATCGCTGTGGTCGGTTTCCCTGTTCCGAAGGGTTTCAAATAAGTCGCTGTCGTCATTGGTAAATGCACACACATCAAAGTAATAAACTGCGGGTGTTCCACTTCTTCTGCGATTAGAGATCAAATAAGAATTGAGGTCAACAAATCTTTCATGATCTTGTCTAGAAAGGCTGATTAAATAGTTTCCAAAGTTGTCATAAATCAGAAAGTGTTCGTAGCCGATTTTTAACAGCGTCTTAATTGCCTCGATCGCCTCAGTTTCAGCATTTGATTTAAAGGTCAGATCATACTCAAAATAGAGAACTGGATGAGATGCAGAGATAATGTCAGCCGAGGCGTTAATGATTGAGAAGTCAAAGCCATCGGTGTCTATTTTAAGAAGTTTTGCATCTTTAAATCTTGAATGATTTTGAAGGATTGTTTTCAGGCTTTTCATGGCGACTTGCTCACCTTTATTGGAGGTAATGGCATTGACGATCGAGGCTGTCCCGCTATGATTGAGCGTCTGATCAAAATGAATGGTTTCCCCATCATCGCCGACAAAACATTCTTCAATTTCAAGGTCTCCGATCTGCAAAGCATTGCTTCTCAGACATTCAACAAATTCAGGACTTCCTTCAACGCACAGCACTGGAACCGAGTGACCACTTCGGATCAACGCTGCACTATCGCCGACATTTGCCCCGATGTCGATCGCAGATGATTTAGGATATTTGTCAAAAACTACTTGAGAAATATAGCCCAAAGCAGTATCGTATCTGTGCCAAGTTGCTTGATATTGATCTAACCGATGGTCGATCGGCAAAAGAATGGAATAACGCCCAATTCCGTATCTTTTAGTGGCTAGTTTCGCATCCTTTAGATTGACTAATTCTAGGAAAATAGCCTCTAACTTATCAACGGCTTTAGTTTGGCTGAATTCAGACATTGCTCGCTGTTGACCTGTGCGGGTAATCGCTTCCCAATGTGCCGGATCTGTTGGCAGAGAAGACAAACTATCGGCTAGGTCAAACGGATTTTCAGACTCAAAGATTAATCCATCTTTTCCAGGGTCAGCGATGATTTCTTTGGCTCCTCCTGTGCCACTGGTGACGAGAGTCAACCCTGATGCCATTGCCTCAATCTGACTGATTCCAAATGGCTCCTCAAATCGGGACGGAAAGACCAGAACGTTGTGAGTTTTATAGAGTTGAATCAGTTCTTGACGAGATAATGCGCCCGTGAAGTGAACGGAT
>JBBRMC010000762.1:0-2293 GCA_038231055.1 Leptolyngbyales cyanobacterium | reverse complement strand
GTAAATGAAGACGCTAACGGAAAGGCTTTTTGTGATGAGCATCGATTTTGGACGAGAGATCTGTGGCACACTCGCGGCTGCGGAAACCCGAGAATGGCTCGTCACCAATGGCATTGGAGGATATGCAGCAGGCACGATCGCTGGGCTTTTGACCCGCCGCTATCACGGATTGCTTGTTGCTGCGCTTAACCCGCCTCAGCAGCGCACGCTCCTAGTTACCAAGCTTGATGAAAGCGTTTGCTATGGCACAGAGTTCTATGCTCTCAGCGCCAATCGTTGGGTAGGCAACATCGTCTGCTCAAATGGCTATCGTCACATTGAGCGGTTCTTTCTAGAAGGAACGGTTCCGGTGTGGCAGTTTGCCTGTGGTGATGCCCTGCTAGAAAAGCGCGTCTGGATGCAGCAAGGAGCCAATACTACATATGTGCAATATCATTTACAGCGAGCGACTCAGCCCCTAACTCTGACGCTTAACGCAATGGTCAACTATCGCGACTATCATAGCGACACTCAGGGTAGTGATTGGCAAATGAGCGTGAACTCGATCGGCAAGGGTGTTTGCATCTCTGCTTACCCAGAGGCGGTGCCGTTTTACCTGCTGTGCCGGGGCGCTAAGGCAACTCCTATGCACGATTGGTACTATGAATATGAGTTAGCCGTTGAGCGCGATCGTGGGTTAAACGATCGAGAAGACCATCTCCGCGCTGCGACCTTCAAGGCGACGCTGCATCCGGGTGAATCGGTGACATTTATCGCCAGCACTGATGCCACGCCTAACTTGGATGGTGAGACGGCTCTACGTGCTCAACACGCCCATGAACAGAGATTGCTCGATCGCTGGAAATTTGACCAGGACAAGCAAACCGATGCTGCCCCAGTTTGGATTAGACAGTTAATTCTTGCCGCTGATCAATTCATCGTAAATCGATCGCAACCTAACAACCCCAACGGGAAAACGATCGTGGCGGGGTATCCCTGGTTTGGCGACTGGGGGCGAGATACGATGATTAGTTTACCGGGGTTGACACTAACGACAGGTCGCTCAGAGATTGCTCGATCGATTATTCAAACCTTTGCGCTGCATATCAATCAGGGGATGCTGCCTAACCGATTTCCTGATGTGGGAGAAACCCCTGAATACAATACCGCTGATGCGACGTTGTGGTATTTCTTGGCAATTCAGTCTTACTACAACGCAACCGACGATCAGGACTTGCTGCATGATATTTTTCCTGTTTTAGCAGAAATCATCGATTGGCACTGTCGCGGCACTCGCTATGACATTCATCTTGATCCAGCAGATGGGCTGCTTTATGCTGGGGAAGCCGGAACGCAACTCACCTGGATGGATGCCAAAGTGGGCGATTGGGTGGTGACCCCGCGCACGGGCAAACCTGTTGAAGTGAATGCTCTGTGGTATAACGCTCTGCGAGTCATGGCAAAGATTGCTCGTCAAATCGGCAAACCCCATCGAGAATACGATGCGATGGCAGACCGAGTGCTAGCAAGGTTTTCTCGCTTTTGGAACGAGTCTGAGGGCTATTGTTACGATGTGCTAGACAGCCCTGATGGCAATGATGCGGCGCTGCGTCCTAACCAGATTTTTGCAGTGTCTCTACCCGAAAGTCCGTTAACGACGGCTCAACAAAAAAGCGTAGTCGATGCCTGTTCGCGATCGCTGCTCACCTCCTACGGGTTACGATCGCTCTCTCCTTTACATCCCAGCTATCAGGGACGCTATGGTGGCTCTCAACTTCAGAGAGACGGAGCCTATCATCAAGGCACAGCATGGGGTTGGCTGATGGGTGCGTTTGCGATCGCGCATCTACGCGTGTATAACAATCCGGCTAAAGCGCGGGAGTTTTTAGAGCCAATGGCAAATCATCTCACCGATCATGGAGTTGGTAGCTTGAGTGAGATCTTTGATGGCGATGCACCGATGACTCCTCGCGGATGTTTTGCTCAAGCGTGGACGGTGGCAGAAGTGCTGCGAGCCTGGTTTACGATCGGACAGGTTTAGATAGTAGATAGAGACCATCGCAGTAGGGTATCAAAGCAGATGTGGCAGTTAAAAAAAGGTTGCACAGCAATCTGCTTCGTATTAATGCAATTGCGCTGATAATGGTTTCTATAAGAACACCTTGCCCCAGGAATAGCAATGTCAAAAGAGAAAAAAAGCAATAAAGAAGTCAAAAAACCAAAAGCTCAATCAGATGACACCAAAAAGCAGAAGAAAGACCCCAAAAGATATGACTAGCTGAATCATCATCTAGAGGGTGCTGTGGAAAGCGAG
>JBBRMC010000761.1:0-2307 GCA_038231055.1 Leptolyngbyales cyanobacterium | reverse complement strand
TGAGTGACTTATGCAAATCTATTTAGATTACAGTGCGACCACCCCCACTCGCCCAGAGGCGATCGCGCTGATGCAACAAGTTTTAGCCGAACAGTGGGGAAATCCTTCTAGCCTCCACGCGTGGGGGCAACAGGCAGCCACACTGCTAGAGCGTGCCAGGGGTCAGGTCGCACGGTTGCTCAACGCTCCGTCTGAAGCGATCGTGTTTACCTCTGGCGGCACGGAGTCTAATAATCTGGCAGTCATGGGCGTAGCCCGACACTACACGACCCCACAGCACATCATTATCTCTAGCATCGAGCATTCCGCGATCGCTGAACCTGTGAGGCTTTTAGAACAATGGGGCTGGCAAGTGACACGGCTGAACGTCGATTCGTTAGGGCGAGTTAACCCGATCGAGCTTCAATCTGCTTTGCGTCACAATACGGTGCTGGTGTCGATGATTTACGGTCAAAGTGAGGTTGGAACGATTCAATCGATCGCACAATTGTGTGGGATCACTCGCGCTCATGGGGCTTTGTTTCATACCGATGCGGTGCAGGTAGCGGGACGGCTGTCGATCGACGTGCAGCAACTTCCCGTCGATTTGTTATCTCTGTCGAGTCACAAGCTCTATGGACCGCAAGGAGCCGGAGCGCTCTACGTCCGTCCGGGTGTGGAGTTAGTGCCGCTCTTGGGCGGCGGCGGACAAGAATCGAAGCTGAGATCGGGCACTCAGGCAATTCCAGCGATCGCGGGGTTTGGCATCGCGGCAGAGTTTGCGGCTCAAGAAATGGCGATCGAAACGCCTCGTTTAATTCACCTGCGCGAACAACTTTTTGATCAACTGGCTGACACACCGGGATTAGTGCCGACGGGCGATCGCTGGCATCGTCTGCCTCATCACGTCAGCTTCTCTCTGCACTACGCAGATGGAGAAATGCTCAGTGGCAAAACTCTAGTGCGGCAGATGAATCTAGCTGGAATTGGCATCAGTGCCGGATCTGCGTGCAATAGCGGCAAGCTGGTTCCGAGTCCGATTTTGGTAGCGATGGGCTATAGCGATCGACTCGCTAAATCCGGCATTCGCCTCACTCTAGGACGAGAGACCACGAGTGCAGATATCGATTGGACAGTGATGGTGCTGAAGCAAGTTCTGGCTCGCCTTGCACCACAGCCTTTACTTTTAAAGGTTTGACGAGTGTTGAAGATTTGACGCTTTGCTCAATCAATCGATACAAATCAGCCTTTGACTTCAGAACAGTGCAGCTTTAACATACTGAAACGGAGTTTTAGAAAAGTCAGTGTGATGGTCGGTAGCGAGTCTGCATTGTTGTTTCAATACAGCACAGATTGCTGCCAAATTGTCACGTCCTCAACAAAAAACAAACATGAGGACAACATTACAAAATGTTGCGGACTGACTAGGATGGTGAACACAATGCCGCAAAATTAATTGCGGAAGGCAGTTAAGTCAAAATGCCTGTGTCGCTAAGATTACCGATTCGGTGCCTCGAATCTACTCAACCAGATTCAGCCCAGATATCAGCTTCAACGATTCATCTCAATGAGCTGAGTAACTAGCCCCAAGCAGACCTAACCCAACCATTACGGAACTCCCGTTTAAACATACTCGGTTACATTACTTTTGGAGGAATCCATCAATGAGTATTGTCACGAAAGCAATCGTGAATGCTGATGCTGAAGCTCGTTACCTCAGCCCCGGCGAACTAGATCGGATCAAAGGCTTTGTCACCACGGGTGAGCGCCGCCTGCGGATCGCTCAAACCCTGACAGACTCCCGTGAGCGCATCGTCAAGCAAGCTGGCGATCAATTGTTCCAAAAGCGTCCTGACGTTGTTTCTCCGGGTGGAAACGCATACGGCGAAGAAATGACCGCAACCTGCCTGCGTGACCTCGACTACTACCTCCGCTTGGTGACCTATGGAGTAGTTGCGGGTGATGTGACTCCGATCGAAGAAATCGGTATCGTCGGCGTTCGTGAAATGTACAACTCTTTAGGCACCCCCATTCCTGCGGTTGCTGAAGGCATTCGTGCGATGAAGAACGTGGCGGCTTCCTTGCTGTCTTCTGAAGACGCGTCTGAAGCTGGCTCCTACTTCGACTATGTAATCGGTGCAATGCAGTAATCACTGCCTCCGGTTGTTCACGCTTTTACATTAAGACCACGCGACTTACGGGAATTAAATCATGCAAGACGCAATTACCTCAGTTATCAACACGTCTGACGTTCAAGGCAAGTATCTCGATACTTCCTCACTCGAAAAACTCAAAGGCTACTTTGCAACAGGCGAACTTCGCGTTCGT
>JBBRMC010000760.1:0-2309 GCA_038231055.1 Leptolyngbyales cyanobacterium | reverse complement strand
CAACCTGACAAATTGCCCACTAAAGTAGAGGCGATGTATGCCGATTTACTAAACCAGGCACAAGCTGCTGCAAGCCGCGACCAATTCACAGAAGCCGTCAAAATAGTAGCAGGCATCCCCAAAAACAGTCAGCACTATGACCTAGTGCAACACCTTCAAGAAGACTGGTCACGAGAGTTAGTGCGCCAAGCCGTCAATCACTGCCAGCAAGCAGACGTTACTACCGCGATCGCGATCGTCGAAAGTATCCCAGACACGAGCCAATGGCACGATCGCGGCACTGAACTCAAACAGCAATGGAGCCAACAAGATAAATTATTTAAAAAAGCTATTGCTGCAAAATCAGCTCAAAACTGGCAGGGAACCATTGACGCAATCCAATCCCTAGAGGGTACTGCTCTCTACAACAGTCTTCCTGTTCAGGAGTTGTTGCAGCAAGCGATGATCAAACGCTATGAACCAGACCCAACTCTCTTAAAAATCGCCACCGCAGACACGGCGATCGTGCCGCCAGAGACGATCGCGATATCCTACAAATAGGCACTTTGGAGCCAGTGTAGGACACAAAAATCCCCGATTCTCAACGATCGAGGATTTTTGTGTGGTTGTAATTCAACCGTCCGGCTGGTTTTAAATCGCTAACGGTAAGACGCAGGGTTCAGGCTCTATTTCAAAGATGGTCTGGAGGGCAACGTTTTAGCGAATTCTACGCCAAACAGTTTCTTCAAGGCAACCAGTGGATCAGTTTGCAAAAGGCTCATCGGCAGTCTCATCTCCATAAACAACGAGTGAGCCAGTTTTAGCTGTGCAGCACTATATTGCTTACGACTTTGAGATTGAGAAACCGCTAAACTTAAATCATGGAACCACTTCATTAGCACTGGCAGCGAGTGTTCTAAGCTCACAGCGCCTAAGTCAGGCGAGAATCGGAGAATGCGCCGCTTAAATCGAGCATTCATTAACGTGTAACCGCCATTATCTTCAACAACCTCCCATTTTGACTGGGGCATGGCTTTTTCACTCCACGTCACCCACAGGCGCATTCGTTTAAGAATCACATCGACAGCCTCTCGATCGCACACATAGAAGGTCAGTAGTTTGGGTTGCAGTTCTAACACTCGTCGTGGGGCTTGGTCAGCAATCGACTCAGGAAGATCGAGGGGTGGAATATCGGAATTGGGCAGAGCAGAGGGAATGGAATCTAGTTGAGGTAACGGCTCAACCACAGACGTTTGTGGAACATAGAGGCACGACTCAGACGGTTCAGAAGAAAGGGTCGCAGTTGTGACCTGCCAACGATAACGATCGAGCCTGCCTCCCTCATGCATACACTTGGGAAACGAGTAGGTCTGCTTAGCGATCGGTTGATAGGTTTGCAGATCCAAATACTCCAGGTGTAGCTGAATTTCTGGCATATCGTTTTGCTGTTTAGCAAAGGTGTAGTCAGGCGGAGGAGGCTCTAAGCAAATCAGGCGCACCACTTGAACAACCTCAGGATTTTTGCTGTCTCGAAGTTTAAATACGTTATGAGGTGGGTTGAAGATCAAGCGTTCTTCAGCATCTAGAAAGTAAGACAGCGCACAGCCTTGAGGCACATGAAACAATGTGCCAATGTAGCGATCTAACTTAGGTTTACGCCGTCTCAGATAGACGAAATATTGGGTCGGTTCAGTTAAGCCGCGGGCTTGATAGCTGTAGTCTTTTTTGAGCAATAGACGAGTGTTATGCTCTACCGAATTGGATGCGGCTAACCCTGGACGATGACGATCGCCGATCTCTCTTAGCCCAGACTCAACCACGGTTTGAATGTGGTCGGGTTCGAGTTGAGACATGAGCCGGCGAATGAGTGCAACCTTTGCTTTAGCAGGCAGTTGAATAACGCGATCGAGCAGGTCACCTTGATGCTCAAGATTGTCTTCAAGGGCTAAATCTAGCGGATCAAGCCCAGTCTGGAGAAGCTTCTCAGGTGCTTCATTAGACTCGGATGCGATCGCAGTTTGACCTAGCCACTTGCCAATGCCCGCGGGAAAAACTTCACGACTCATAATTAGGGCAAAAATTGTGGAACCTACACACCACGGAGCGATTTTGTCACATCAGCTCGGACACTTATCAATCTGGTCTAGCTGATATTGCTTATTCTATCCTAAAGCTCTCTCAACTAAGTGAAAGATTAAGCAAGAAGCGCAGAGATTTATTAAGAATCGATGGAGCGTCTTCTGCGCTAGTTAGTCGCATCCCGGTGAAGAAGGGTTCTACTTACCTGGGATCGTTAATCTCTAGCAATACACCATCAAACCATAACAGAT
>JBBRMC010000759.1:0-2321 GCA_038231055.1 Leptolyngbyales cyanobacterium | reverse complement strand
TTTCGGATCGATGTGCAGACTCGCACCCAGGTCGATCGTCGTTATTCTCAACCAGAAGACGATGCTGAAGACGTGGCTCAAACCACCACCATCAATGAGGTGATTATTACGCCGCCCCCTGCTGATAATTACTCTTCCGAGACGTTGAGCGGCATCGGCGGACTGTCAGAAATCGTTAGAGAACTGCGGGAATTGGTAGAACTGCCCCTTAAGCGCTCAGAGTTGCTGACTAAATTGGGGTTAGAACCCCCGCGTGGCGTTCTGTTAGTCGGTCCTCCGGGCACAGGCAAAACCCTAACCGCCCGCGCTTTAGCCGAAGATTTAGGCGTAAACTACATCGCGATCGTCGGACCCGAAATTATGGGCAAATATTACGGGGAAGCCGAAGCACGATTGCGAAGTCTGTTTGATAAAGCCTCCCGCTCTGCGCCCTGCATCGTTTTCATTGACGAGATTGATAGTCTCGCGCCCGATCGCTCTAAAGTTGAGGGCGAAGTCGAGAAGCGCGTCGTTGCTCAACTGTTGAGCTTGATGGATGGATTTGCCAAAACCAAAGGGGTAATCGTTTTAGCAGCAACCAATCGGGCTGATCACCTCGATCCCGCATTGCGTCGTCCGGGACGGTTCGATCGAGAGATTCAATTCCGCATTCCCGATCGAGCGGGACGATTAGAAATCCTTCGGATTCTGACCCAAGCGATGTCGCTGGATGAAACGGTAAATTTGGACACGATCGCTGATTTCGCGGGCGGAATGGTCGGGGCAGACCTCAAAGCCCTCTGTCAAAAAGCGGCTTACATTGCGCTGCGTCGTCTGGTGCCGTCTCTCAACAATCCTGCTCCCCATACGATGAGCGTCACGCAGACCGACTTTCTAGAGGCGATTAAGCAGATTAAACCTGCTGTTTTACGATCGGTAGAAGTTGAGTCGCCCAACATTGCCTGGGACTCGATCGGCGGATTGGAATCCGTCAAACAAAGTTTGCAAGAATCTGTCGAAGGGGCACTGCTCTACCCCGAACTTTATCAGCGCACCAAAGCCAAAGCGCCACGGGGCATCCTGCTGTGGGGACCTCCGGGCACAGGCAAAACGCTATTGGCTAAAGCAGTTGCGTCGCAGGCACGAGCCAACTTTATCGCGGTCAACGGTCCTGAGCTGTTGAGTAAATGGGTGGGGGCATCTGAGCAAGCCGTGCGAGAACTGTTTGTAAAAGCGCGACAAGCCTCTCCCTGTGTTGTGTTTGTTGATGAGATTGATACTCTGGCTCCCGCACGAGGCAGCTATCAAGGAGACTCAGGCGTGGGCGATCGAGTCGTCGGTCAACTACTCACTGAGTTGGATGGTTTGCACGACTGTTCTAACGTGTTGCTGATTGGAGCGACCAATCGCCCAGAGGCTCTCGATCCTGCTTTATTGAGATCGGGACGATTAGACTTGCAGATCAAAATCGATTTACCCGATCGAGACAGTCGCATTTCGATCTTGCAGGTTCACAATCACGATCGTCCCTTAGCAGATGTGGATTTAGACACTTGGGCAACTCAAACCGAAGGCTGGAACGGGGCAGATTTAGCCCTTCTCAGCAATCAGGCGGCATTAGAAGCCGTGCGGCGCTATCGCAGCCAAGGCTTGAGCGATCCGAATGCAATTCACATCACAACCGATGATTTTGGTGCGGCTTACGATCGACTGTCTAGCCAGCGATCACCTCTCTAGCTAGCTCGGCGGGAGACCCCACACCATACTCTTAGTTGGTGTGGGATGAAAGCCAGGGGCACTCGATCCAGTGCCCTATCTCTCAGGCAACGAACGAATAAATTCGCGAATCACTTCCGTCTGAGTTCTTTGAACTGACAAGCAATATTGATCTAATTTCTCTTTTTCTGTTTTGGGAAGCCGAATATTCACAGATTCTTTGCTACTCATGCATCGTAATGTGTTTAATTATGCGATACAATAGTAACACGCCCAACCAACCAAGCTAATGAGAACCGCTTACCAGTATCGTTTACGCCCCAATTCCGACCAAATCGCCTCAATGGGTGAATGGTTGGAATTGTTGCGTCGTCAATACAACTATCGACTATATGTCACTTCAATTCGCAAACTCGGCTTGTAGAGCATCGTCGTTATCATCGGCGATCGTCGCCACCACGGTAATCAATCGCGAGATTTCCCCGGGTGACAACTCGGCAACGGTGCGGGTTGATAAGACAACAACTTGATTATCAAAAATTCCGAATGCCGACTCGAAGGTGGTTTTCCAGTTCATTTCGAGCAGTTTTCTCATCAACTGCGGCTCATTTTTAGCGGGCAATGAG
>JBBRMC010000758.1:0-2332 GCA_038231055.1 Leptolyngbyales cyanobacterium | reverse complement strand
GCTAAGAAGCACGGGTTCATTTGTCTGCTGCACGAAAAGCCGTTTGCAGGCATCAACGGGTCTGGGAAACACGTCAACTGGTCGGTGGGCAATGCGACTCAAGGCAACCTGCTCGATCCGGGTGACAATCCTCACACTAATCTGCAATTTTTGCTGTTTTGTGGGGCGGTGATTCGCGGGGTTCACAAATATGGACCGTTGCTGAGAGCCGTCGTTGCAACTGCCAGTAACGACCATCGACTTGGTGCCAATGAAGCGCCGCCTGCCATCATTTCAGTCTATCTGGGCAGCCAGTTAGAAGATGTGTTTGACCAAATCAAGAAGGGAGAGGTCAAAAGCTCTACTCATGCGGGTGTGATGAGTTTGGGTGTGCTAACGCTGCCAGAGTTTCCCAAAGATCCGGGCGATCGTAACCGCACGTCACCCTTTGCCTTCACAGGCAACCGCTTTGAATTTCGAGCCGTGGGATCAAACCAATCGGTGTCAGGTCCATTGGTGGCGATGAACACGATTTTGACCGATTCACTAACTTGGGTCGCTGACAAGCTAGAGGCGGAGTTGGCAACCGGAGCCGAACTAGATGCCGCCGCATTCACCGTTCTCAAAGAAGTCATGGAAAATCACAGTGCCGTTGTCTTTGGGGGCAATGGTTACTCTGAAGAATGGCACAAAATGGCGGTTGAGGAACGTGGATTGTTAAACCTACCCACTACCGCTGATGCGTTGCCCGTCCTGAAAGAGAAGTATGTTGAGGAACTGTTTGAAAAAACGGGCGTATTGACTGCGTCTGAACTTGAAAGCCGCTTTGATGTCTACGCTGAGCAGTACATTCAGGTGATTGAGATGGAAGCTAGGCTTGTAATCAGTCTGGCAAAAACGGTGATTTATCCGGCGGCATTCCGCTACTTGTCGGAGCTTTCTGCCAGTATTGTCAACCTCAAACAAATCGGGATTGCGTTTGAGCAGGAAAGTGCAGAAACGGTTGCTGCTTTAACCAAGCAGATGATGGATATGGTCAGCAAACTAGATAGCGCAGTCGCTAAGCATGACTTTGCTACGGTTGAAGACCATATGCAGTATTGCGCCAAAACACTCCGCTCGATGATGGATCAGGTTCGCGAATATGCAGATGCGCTTGAGGGTGACGTGGCGGATGATCTGTGGCCGTTGCCCAAGTATCAGGAGATGCTATTTATCAAATAGAAAATCGAGTTTTTCGATCGGTTGAATAGCGTGACAACCAGAGATCATTCTGCAAAGAGATCTCTGGTTGTCATTTTAAAGAAGGTCGGTCAGTCAATAGGCGTTTATAAAGACGGTAATTTAATAGGAATATTCAGTTTATCAGACAGAAATTTTGTACATTCCAGAAAACCCGCAGCGTTATCAATGTGTTGGATGATCGGAAAAATCATACTTAACACAGCTAAAAAGTAAGCCTTAATTCTCTGAGGTTTGCGGCGATAAACTATTTTAATTTCAGCGTGCAGATCTTCGAGATAAACGATCGCTACCTCACGTCTCCCGTCAGGAAGTTGATCGACAAACTCTTTCAAGACATCTAACGATTTAAGAATTGCAGTGGCATCGTCAGCAAGACTTTTATTAGCATCAACGTCAGGATTGGATTGGAGAGTTTCGTCAACTTGCTTAGAGGTTTGTTCTGAACCTGCTTGCTCGAGAGCGGCTTTTCCTTCTTCAGTTAAATAAGCTCGAACAATTTGAAATTCTCTCGTCTTATTGTCAAACACTTTCGCCGCTTTGAGATAGCCATCTTCTGCCATCGTGTCTAGATAATATCGCAGCATTTGCATTGACGTTCCGAGGGCTTGAGCGATGCTGTCTCCTGAGATATTTCCGGCATTAATGATTTGCAGAATTTTAATTTGCTTCTCGTTTAGCGGCATGAATTTGTAGCAGGTACGATCGAGATGCCCATCTTAGCCGAGTTTGGGTGATTCAGTTGTTCGATCCAACGCGATCAAGATCTCACCGATCCGGCATTACAGTCTCTTAACCACGTTTGAACTGCCTGCCCGATCACTCCCTGACTGCTCTCTCGGGGCGGCGTAATTGGTTGCCCGACTGACGTAGCTCCAGTGCGCGTAAACATCAGCGCTAATCGCCAACCGCTCTCAGTTTTGGTCAAAAAGAGCCAGTGAAATTGTTGAAGCTCGATCGCTGTCCCTGTCACATTTTGCCGCTCTAGCGTGGTGATAAAAACTTGACGCAAATCCGATGCGTTTCGAGAATCTGGAACGATCGAGGACGTGCCAGAAGTCAGAGGCAACGGCTCAAATTCGGGTCTGCCTGCGGTGATGATAGAGTTGAG
>JBBRMC010000757.1:0-2334 GCA_038231055.1 Leptolyngbyales cyanobacterium | reverse complement strand
CCTGTTTTTGAAGTTTTGCTTCAGTGAGTTCTCGATCGCGCAGCACTGCTTGCCGCTCTAGAATTTCTTGACGCAACTGTTCGATGAGGTGCTGAAGCTCGGCGGTGCGTTCTTCGACGTGCTGTTCGAGAGTCGCTTTTGATTCTTGGAGGGCGAGTTCTGACCGCTTACGATCGGTGATATCGGTTGCCAATCCGCCAACGGCGTAGGGGTTACCATCTAGGTTAAGCAAGGGAAATTTAATCACTAGGCAGGTGTGCAATCCGTCACTGTGTGGTTCTGTTTCTTCGACTTGCAGGAGGGTGCCGCTTGTGAAAACTTGGCGATCGATGCGTCTAAACTCATCGGCTATCTCTCTAGGAAAGAAGTCATAATCGGTCTTACCAACAGTGTTAACAGGGTCGAGATTAAATTGAGTCGTAAATTTTTGATTCGTTAATAAATAGGTGCCATCCGTGTAGAGATATTCTTTAACAAAAACGCTCACGTTTGCATTATCAATAATATTTTGTAGAAGTTGTTTGCTTTTATAGAGTTCCAATTCAACCCGTTTGCGCTGAGTAATATCTTCTCTAAATAAAATTAAGCCTCCAACTTTGCCTGTGTGGTCATACCAGGGCTGAACTTTTGTTCTTAACCAAACGGTGCAACCAGAGCGCTGCAACTGATCTTCAATACAAGCTTCAGTTGCGTTATCTAAGCACTCTCTATGAGTGGCTCTCCAAGAGTCTGGAAGGGTTGGAAAAACCTCATAATGGGAACGCCCTAAGATAGAGTGTTGGTCAACTCCACAGTTTTGTATCCAGCGCTGGCTGACGAGTAAATAACGCATATCGAAATCGAGCATAGCGATCTCATTGGGGGTCTGCTCGATCAGTAAATGAAGCAGTTCGGGTTTAATTGAGACAGACTCAACAGAACTATGATTGATCATTACAACGACCGGGATGGGGGATTTCATTTAGTGTGAGAGTTCCCGGAGTGGCTCGATCATTAACCCTCGTAATCAAAAGACCTCCTGTGCGATGTCTTGAGTGCCTCTCTACTCATAGCTACAAGAATGGGGTCATGAAAGGTAAGCCAAATCACATCTGTGTGGACTGCGGACGGCAATTCATCGATCGCTATCATTTCCGCAAGGGCTACAGTGATGCGGTAAGAAGAGACTGCTTCAAACTATATGTCAATAGTGTGGAATTCTGAGGCATTGAGCGAGTCAAAGGGGTACCACTATTATTACCTGAGTTAAACAAGTGAGTGAACTCTTGCCCGATGCCTACGATCAAGAGACGATTTCCCAAGTGGGGGAATTAGGAACCTTATATAGGCTCTGAAAAACAAGAGCTGGCTCTGGACAGCCGTTGTCTATCTTAACAAAGGCATTTCAGGGGGCTTGGGCGACCATAGTGCTCAGACCTTTCGACCTTGGTGGGTCATTGTTGCAACTTGGCAATGCTACTTCTAAGGTCACGGATTGTTGGTCAGTCTATCTCGACTTTATTCCAGAGGGTGATCAGATGTCAGCAAGATTTACATGACAAGAGTGGAGGGAGAAAATACCCGGTTACAACCTTATTTGACTCGACTTCATTGCAAATCCTTGTGCTATTCAAAATTAGTGGAAATGACAGCACACTTGATTTGTTTACTACTTCGTCATCTCAAATTCCAGAATGTTCCTGTACAGAAGTGATTCAACCCTTTCTTCAGTAACGCTGGCAATTGACACCAAAAGTGGGCAGATTGTCTATATGCCTCTTGACAAAGGGTGAAGACACGATTTCACACAATTTCAAGTGTTACCGAGCTTCTAAGAAGACGTTTGAGGATAGCTCGTTCACCGCACTCAACTGCCCCGAATTGCAGATGATTTCGCGGAACCTTCAGCTACGGGCAAACTGTGGAAAAATCTATTGAGCCTGCTCTGTTGCGATCAAAACCGTCTTTAATCAGAGCACCTTGCGCCTTCCCAACTCAATTCATATGTAACTCTATGAAGATTTCTGCTCAAACTCACCATGTTTATCGTTGCCCGCACATTGGAAACCGCTTTGATTCCATAACATGCACCAATGCCTAAGCTTAGTTCTTGCCGTAGCCGCAACTACGAAAATGGCTTTTTCACTATGGAACCCTTTAGGGTAAGAGGTGAGAGGGTGAGTTGGTTTGAGGGGGAGTTTTCTAAGACGGTTGGTGGGGGAATTTTACAGGTTAGCGAATTTTTTGAAGAGAAGTGCTTGACACATTAGGGATGACCTTGTTATATTCATTAAGCGGTCGAGGGGGAGCCAAGCGAAAGTGAGGCGAACTCATCCGCGATGAACCAAGACAATT
>JBBRMC010000756.1:0-2337 GCA_038231055.1 Leptolyngbyales cyanobacterium | reverse complement strand
GTCCCCACTGCTCGATTTAGCCGACGAATTTGGCTGCATGGTACTAGTCGATGAGGCACACGCTACAGGCGTGATGGGCAACACCGGTGCAGGTTGTGTTGAACACTTTGGATGCACAGGACGATCGCTGATTCAAATGGGAACGCTCAGTAAATCATTAGGCAGTTTGGGCGGTTACGTCACAGGATCTTCAACGCTGATTGATTTTCTTCGCAATCGTGCCGCTAGCTGGATTTATACAACCGGATTATCACCCGCAGACACGGCTGCTGCAATCGCCGCGATCGAGATTGTGAAACACGAGCCACAACGCAGACAGAAACTCTGGCAAAATGTTGCGTTATTCAAACAGCAAATTAAACGACACTCGTTAGAACTTCTGCCATCAGAGTCTCCGATCGTCTGTCTGCCATTGCCCAATGTCGAGACTGCTTTACAACTAGGACAACGCCTTAGAGATGCTGGCATTTTTGCTCCGGCGATTCGCCCGCCTACGGTGCCAACTAGTCGCATTCGGCTGACGATCATGGCGACTCACAATCCTCAGCAGATTGAGCAGTTAACCAGTTCGTTAAGTCGTCTTGTTTGATACCATGACACGATGTTTGATAACGTCTGTAAGTTTCTCGCCGAAACCTTCTCGATCGACTTTGCTTCTTGGTTATTAGGGGAATCAATTCCGCTGACTGAGTTAAGCCCCTCGGAACTCTCACTCGAACCGATTCGAGCCGATGCTCTGATTTTGCTGCAATCAGACAACATCGTGCTGCATTTAGAGTTTCAGACTCAGCCCAAAGCCGATATTCCTTTTCGGATGATTGACTATAGATTGCGGGTTTATCGCCGTTTTCCTGGCAAACGGATGCGTCAAGTCGTCATTTATCTGCAACAAACTACGTCAGATAAAGTGCAACAGACCACTTTTACGCTAGAAGAAACTCAGCACCGATTTGACGTGATTCGTTTATGGGAGCAGCCTGCTATCGCGTTTCTTCAATCTCCAGGGCTGCTTCCCTTGGCGGTGTTGGGTCAGACAAACGATCGAACTCAGATATTACAGCAGGTTGCTCAAGCGATCGACCAAATCCCTGACCCGCGGGTGCAGAGCAATATTTCAGCATCTGCCTTTGTGCTAGCTGGATTAGTATTGGAAGGAGAAGTCATTCAGCAAGTGTTGCGGAGAGACATTATGCAAGAGTCAGTCACCTATCAGTTGATCAAGCAGGAAGGACGTGAAGAGGGACGCGAAGCCGAGCGTCAGGAAGCTGCAATGAATCTTTTAAAAGAAGGAATTGCGCTTGACATCATAGCTCGTGCTATTGGCATGACGATCGAGCAACTTCAGCAGTTACAAACCGATGAAGTCCCAAACTCGTCAACCTCATCGAACTCTGCCGAGTGAAATCGCTTGAAGTTTAGAAGTTGTTAGTCGATCGCTGGAAACTTTGCACTGATTTGGAGGAACGATCGCATCTCATGAGCAACCATTTCGGTTTTAAGTGTGATCTTCTTTTACAACATCTTTCACGACATAGTTGAGCAACCCTTCGCAAGCGTCAAACAGCAGATCAATCACTTGATTAAAGCCCGCATCGCCACCGTAGTAGGGATCAGGAACTTCTTTAAGCTGATGGCGGGTACAGAAATCACACATCAGACGGACTGTATGATGATATCGACCCGAACGATCAAGGGAACAAATATCCTCATAGTTCTCGCGATCCATGGCTAAAATCAGATCAAATTCCTCAAAATCAGCTTTGGTAAACTGACGAGCATAACCCACTAGCTCAATGCCTCGCAGTTTAGCGGCAGCATTCATTCGACGATCGGGCGCACTGCCGATGTGATAGCTCGACGTTCCTGCCGAGTCGCACTGAATCTTGTCCTCTAATTCAGCTTGGTGGATCAGATGATTCATAATGTTTTCGGCTGAGGGCGATCGACAAATATTACCCAGACAGACAAAGAGTAGTTTCATAGGTGAAATGCAAAAAACCGGGCTACCGTACTTAGATTAAACGGTTTGCCCGGTTGAGAAAAGTATTGGTTTACTGGTTGGAGAACTAGCCTAAACCGGGCAGATTCAACCCGCCTGTCAGTTCTTCCATCCGTTCGCGCATGGTGGCAGTCGATTTGCCGTAAGCGTCTTGCATCGCCGCTAATATTAAATCTGCAACAAGCTCTGGTGACTCTTTAAGGGCATCTGCCGAGACAGTGACATCGATCGGTTCTTGGTTGCCACTCATCACAACTTTGACCAACCCACCGCTCGATTCGCCTTCAATTCTCATCTGTTCGAGTTCTTCTTGAAGGCGCTTTGCTCCTTCTTGAACC
>JBBRMC010000755.1:0-2337 GCA_038231055.1 Leptolyngbyales cyanobacterium | reverse complement strand
GCGCTAATATTCAAGCAAGCGAAAAGCCAGTGCGTCCCGTGGAAAGTTCAGCACTGGCTAAAGCTCCAAACTCAATGGAGACCCCATTATTATGCCCTATCGAGACCGCCTCAATAGGTGGTTAGTCGTGCGTTTGCTTCCCAATATGCAGCGCAGCGTCGTCGCTCGGTGTCGCAATGGCTCCGACGCTGATGGCTACTTACGCATCTTGCGGCGACTCATCCCCGACGGCACCTTTATTGTCGTGTTTGATGGTGATGCTGATTCATCCTAATTAGACAGACCTAATTAACTGTAAAAAGCCGCAAACTGCCCTCACCCTAAATCCCTCTCCCCAAGGAGAGGGACTTTGAATCTGGCTCTCTTCTCCTTGGGGAGAAGGGTTGGGGATGAGGGTCTTCTACGACAAGATTTGATGCGTCCCTACTTCACGACATAGCGATCGAGATCTCGAATCTGAGGATTAGAAAACTGCCTCAAAACCTTCCACAGCACCGTGTAGCTGCCATCAGCCCGACGACTCACTGGACGAAAGGCAAACAACAAATCACTGCTGGGCGTGTCGAGCAAGTCTTTAAGAGACAAGCGTTCACGCGGCAACAGCGATCGTCCCGACGTGATAATCTCAGGCACTTTGAACTGAATCGATCGGACTAAATAAGTTCGATTCAGCACAGCAGTGGCTTGACTCAGATTCAAATTGCTCCCCTTCTCGCTAGCAAAGCGGCGACGATCGACTTGAATCGCTTCTAGCTCCGAAGGCGGACGGTAGTTATAGAAGAATTGCAGCGCATCTGATAGATTTGGCAACGCTTCAACAGAAGGCGGAACGAGCGTCTCGATCGCTACCTCTCCTAAATCAGTCATAAACCCATAATCCAAATCGGTCGGCACGATCTGAAAGTTACCTCCCTCAACCTGAATCGCTAGCCGAGGCGATAACCCGTCCGATCTCCGCATCAAGGTCGCAAACGGAAGCTGTTCGGCAACCGTTGGCGCTAATCGATTTTCTAAAGCATTGGATGCAGTGCGATAGACCTCACTAGGCAACAGACGGGTGATTCCAGTATTAGGCTGCGATAGAAACGAAGTGTAAGGCTGCGACTCTTGAGGATACAAATCATAGGCAGCCTGCTGGCTTTGCGTCGCTTGCGCTGGCACCACAAACCGCGCCGTCACCGGAAACGCAGACTGAACTTGCAGCAGACGATCGCGGCTAGTCTGCACGATCGCCAAACTCTCTTCAGGTGGCTGAATCGCAGGCAAAACTGGGGTTGCCGTCTTAACCGTTAAACGGCTGCGATCGGAGACAGACGATAAGGGCTGCACACTTGTAGAAGCGGCGGCTACCATGCCCGATCGCCGATCGAGTTGCGATTTCAACGGCTGCAAGTCACGAGCAGACAAATACAACGCGCAATAAACCTGAGCTTCTTCTAAGCTAACCGCATCAGTTCCGGCGACGCTTCCGGCTCCACTATTAGCAGAATTTGAAGCACACAAAACCTCCGGTACCGGATAACTGCTTTTGAGAAAGCGCTCGATCGCAGAAGTCTGTAAAAAAATCTGCCCTTTTAACGCCCGCAGTCGATCGACATCTGAGCTAGACAGCGATCGTTCAATTCGATTTAACAGAACCAAATGATTTTGAGCCAGTGTTTGAGCCTCAAGCCAATAATCGCGACTTGGATCAACCACCGGAGATGTAGAGTTAGTGCTGGCTGACGCGATCGAGTGATCCACCAGCGAGCCGAAGCAACCCATCACCACCACACACACAAAGAGACGACGCATTTCAGAATAAACCTTTGCTTATAACCACAAGGGAGCCATGAACGGATGATGCCCATTTGAGGAGAAAGTCACACGATGTTGAAAGTTTACTCTTCGCCGCATTCTTTGGCGCTAAGCTTGTTGAATCGAAACGAAATGATTCTCTTCACATTTAGTTATGAGCCAAGATAGAACCCAGGTTTGCTCGGTCTGTGGGGTCAAAATCATCAAATTGATTGGAGACGATCGCGTGATCTTTTCAACCGGGGCAGCCTCGACCCGATCAACGCTTTGGGAGCGAGTCTGTCGTCACACTCAAAAGCCCGGTTGTATCAATCAGAACTACAACACCACCGGGTAGACTTAAGCCAGTGATGGTGGGCAACCCGATCCCATACCCTTCACACGTTAAACTTTAGGCAAACTAGCGATCGGCGTTGCAGCCCTAAAGGAATCTTCTCCAGCCATGTATACCTATGCGTTCTTTAAGTCCTTGACCCAGCCGCTTAATCTACTGCCAGGTATCGCGGGAGAAGTGCGGATTGTAGAGAGTGGTCAACTCTC
>JBBRMC010000754.1:0-2337 GCA_038231055.1 Leptolyngbyales cyanobacterium | reverse complement strand
ATGCGAATAGCTGACTTGTCTGAAGAAGATTTAAGCTAGTTGTGAACTGTCGGATATGGCAGGCGAAGTAGAAAGGTGAACCACCTTATAATTACTCGGTTAGAGGTTGAATTTGATGAAGCTCTTTGCCACGGCTGATCTTTGGAAAGCACGATGAATCTGAAGGCTTTTTGAATTAGCTCGATGTCATAGCCAAGTTAGAACTACGCATTAAGTCAGTGGCAACGATCGCTAAATCACGCTAAATTCAGACTAGGGTGCAGTCATTTAACATCAGTGTCTACACCACTAAAGACTATGCTAAAACGTCTGTTTCTGATGCTTGTCTTGTCGGTTTCGGCAATCCCGATTTGCGGAGGAGGCGCGATCGCCTCATCGGGCGATATTGGCGGTTCCCCTGTCAAAGCCGCTCCGACTCCAACCACTTACACTCCGATCTACTCTCAGACCAACTATATCGATCAGTTTGGCGTTCCTCAATCGATCATTATCGTTGCGCCCACTACTTACTATGACAGTTTTGGGTTTAGCTCTACCCCTTCAGTGAGCTATCCTCAAACGGTGATTGTGACTCCTAACCATCAGACCACGACCATTCGAGGGTTACTAATTCCAAGTGTGCCTTTTCACCGATCTCGATCGTGCGATCAGTTTACGCTAGGGCTAGCAAGCGGTCGATCGGTCTCGATTAATTCTGGTTCAAGGTGTTGGTAAGGTTTGAAGAATCAAGCCGCCGTCACCGTTCCTATCTCAGATGGAGAGAGATAGGGCTGCAATACCTGACCATCTTTAAACCAGATAACCCGATCGGTGCATCGCGCCACATCGGGTTCGTGGGTCACCATAATAACAGTCATGCCACTGGCGTTGAGTGCGGTGAAGATTGCCAAGATTTCTTTAGTGGTTTGAGAATCTAACGCCCCAGTCGGCTCATCTGCCAGCAAGAGAACGGGGTTGTTGACGATCGCTCGGGCGATCGCGACTCTCTGCTGTTGCCCCCCCGATAGTTGATTCGGTCGATTGTTGAGTCGTTTTTCTAATCCAACTCGAGTCAGTGCCTCAGTTGCCCGTCTACGCCGCTCACTGATCGGGACGTTGGCATAGACCATTGGCAGCATGACATTTTCTAACGCAGATAGCTGTGACAATAAGTGAAACTGTTGAAACACAAACCCCAGCTTTAAGTTGCGGGTGTGAGCTAACTCCTTGTCAGCGATCTGGGAAACATCTGCGCCATCTAAATAGTAGTGCCCAGACGTAGGACGATCGAGACAACCAATAATATTCATCATGGTGGATTTGCCCGACCCAGACGCACCCATAATGGCGCAATATTCGCCCTGTTCGACAATCAGATCGACACCCGCCAACGCATGAACTTCGGTTTCCCCAGAGCCATACACTTTAGTGACTTCTTCAAGACGAATAATAACGGAATTTGGCATAGCGAAGAATAAATGAGGGTCGTCAAGCGCTTCTGAGTGCCACGATCGGGTCAAGTTTTGCCGCTCGTCTCGCTGGAATCACGCCAAAGATTAGCCCGATCGAGCCAGACACACTGACCGCAAGGGTAATCGCGACAGGTGAGACGCTAGCAGACAACGGTGAAAAGGCTCCGACTAACAGAATTCCGCCCACCCCAACCACAGTGCCAATCACGCCCCCTGCGGCTGAGAGCAGCACTGCCTCAATCATAAACTGGATCAGAATGTCGTTTTCGGCGGCTCCGATCGCTTTTCGCAACCCGATTTCTTGAGTGCGTTCGCTCACCGAAACCAGCATGATATTCATAATGCCGATGCCGCCCACTAAAAGAGAGACCCCGGCGATCGCGGCTAGCATTGCCGTCAATCCGCCTGTGATCGTGCCAACGATGCGGAGAATGTCTTTTTGAGTTTGGACGGTGAAATCATCTTCGTTAATAATTTTGTGGCGCAGCCGCAGAAGATTGGTGATCTGAAACTCCGCAGCCGGAACACTCGCTTCGTTCTTGGCAGACACCGAGATGATTGAAACATCTAAGCCATAGGGAGATGTCCGTCCGGTTAAGACGCTAGAAGTCGTCGTCAAGGGCACGTAGACTGCATCATCTTGATTGCTGCCCAAAAACGAGCCTTTTGGCTCCATAATGCCAATCACTTCAAAGCTAATATTGCGGATGCGAATTTGCTGTCCGATCGGGTCTTTTCCTCCAAAAAAATCGCTGGCAATCTGAGAACCTAGCACTGCAACTCGCTTGTTCCGTTCCAAGTCCAAATTGGTGATAAAGCGTCCTTTTGCAACGTTAAAGTCACGCACCGCGAGAAACTCTGGCGTAGTTCCGGTAATTAAAGAACT
>JBBRMC010000753.1:0-2339 GCA_038231055.1 Leptolyngbyales cyanobacterium | reverse complement strand
TGTCAGATTGGTTGAGACAGAAGGGGTATAAAACGGCTGCTTATCATGCAGGATTGGGAGCTAGCGATCGTCGTCAGGTCGAGCAAGCTTGGCTCAATGATGCGCTTCAGTTTGTGGTGTGTACTTGTGCATTCGGCATGGAAGTTATAAGACAATATAAAGTACAAACTTAAAGTGATTGAGACGATGCAAATTTGGTGTGAGGAAGCGGGTGATCTAGGCTATGCAAGAGTTTCCAGTGATGAGCAAGCACGAGGACACAGCATTGATAACCAGGTCACGCGACTGAGAGCAAATGGATGCACTCGCATTTGGTCAGATACGGAATCCGCCTATAAGAAAGGAAGTCATCGCCCGGATTTCGAGGAGATGATCGCTTACATTCAAACCGGACAAGCGCTCGGCAAGCGGCTTTACATTACAGATTTTGATCGACTTGCGAGAAATGAACTGCGATCGTTCTGGGTCTTCGAGTTATTAGAAGACCATCACATCAAGCTCGTCAGTTTAGATCAGCCTTATATTGACCTGTCAGACCCTGATGGGCGTTTTATGGCAGGTCAGCAAGTCATCCAAGCGAGAGCATATTCAGCGAGGCTTAGTCGGCGTGTGAAGCAAGGACATCAACATCATCGCGATCGCAATGCGGCTTACTATCCGCCGTTTGCCTACAAGAAAGTGGGTGAGAAGTTTGAACTCGATCATGCGCCATTCCTATGTGTGCTAGGGGGTCAGGTTGAGATGAGCCGGGCGGCGATCGGGCGTGACATTGTTGAGGTTTTTCTCAAGACTCGATCGCTGCGAAAGTCTCTCAGATTCATCAATGAGAAGTATGGACTTCATTCATTCGCAGGTAAGGGCAAGGGCAACAAACAGGCTAGGGGGCGGTTTCACTTTCACCCGTCGTCCTTCACCTCCTGGATGAATAACCCCATTCTCAGAGGTCACATTGCCTACGGTCGCAGTCTCCAACAAAGACAGAAGCACAAACATTTGTGGGATATCCGCTACAACATTCACCCGGATCACCGTCTAATCAGCGATGACGAGTACAAACAGATTGAAGAGATTCTAGACTGGAATTCTCAGCATCGAGGCTACCAATTTAAATCAGATACCGTTCATCCACTGTCAGGTTTAATTTACTGCGGGGAATGTAACGGGCGCTGCCGGATCACTAACTTTAAGTCTCGAACGATTCCTGATCAGCGTACCTACTCTTACCAATGCGACAACTACCACATGAAGGCTTGCGCTCAAAAAACCAGTGTGCGAGAACTTCGATTAGAATCCGTCATGATTGAAGCACTCACCAGCAGGGCAGAACAAATTACCCAAATTGCAGAACTTCCCCCTAGCACTGTTTTATCGCCTGAGCTTCAAGAACTGCGATCGGAACTTGCCTTCTATGAAGCAGCACCTGGCAACCGAGCCGCCGTCATCATTGCAGATTTAGAACGTCAGATCGAAGAGTTGCGCCATCAGTCGGATCAACATTCCCAAGTCGATGAGGCTAACCGAGAATTATTGCTGCGATGTTTTAGCGATCGGTTGTATTGGAAAACGTTGCTTGATGAGGAGAAACGCGATTTGTATCGGGCACTGGTCGATCGGGTGATCATTCGGGATGGTCAGATTCTAGACGTATTGCTGAAGGTTTAGGTGGCTGAGTCTGCGAGACTATTTCAACGAGCGCATGAAGCTTCTCCCGATCATCTGCGGTGAGTGGTGCAGGCAAGATCAGCAAAGCTTTACCGTTGTCTATCAAGCATTCGTGAATGTCTATCTCTGATGGGTTGATTAAATCCTCATTCAACTTATTGAGAACGCTTGATAGAATCTGTCTCACTTTGTCGTCATCGTTGGGCAAGCTTCTGACCGTGCTGATGAGAGCATATTTCAGCCAATGGATTTGATCACTCGTCAGTTCAATTTTCATTATGTCTGGTTTGTCCGGTGGACTGTTCGCCGCTTACTGTAAACGCTTACAGGCTATCAGGTTCAAGCACTTTTAGATTTAAGGTCAGTTGTCCGTTCCGCTCTCGCTTCAAATGCTTTTTGTGCGGCATTGCTTTGAGATCCATTCGGGCGTGACAGGGTACGCATAGGGCTTTGAGATTGGAGCGATCGCAGTTTTCAGGCACATGGTCAAGATGTGCAGTTGTCAGCGTGAATTTTTGAGGATGCCTTAACCGTTCATAATCTGCTTTACTATGTCTGCCTCCAGACGTTCTGATAGTGAAGTCGATCAAGTCTTCATCGGGTTCTCTGCACTCCTTACCGCACTCCTCACACTTCCAATCAGATTCGATTTTAACCATGTGGGCGATCGCGTCCCA
>JBBRMC010000752.1:0-2341 GCA_038231055.1 Leptolyngbyales cyanobacterium | reverse complement strand
TGTTGCTGACTTTATGAGGCTGGGATTACTAGGGGTGAAGTTTGAGCATTATCGACGTTACATCAAGCGGATGCAGATCGAGACTGATATCTGTTTAGCTTTTTCACAGTAGTTTTAAACGAGGATACTTCAAGCATGACACAACGCAAACGGGCACTATTGACAGGCATTACAGGTCAAGACGGCTCTTATTTAAGCGAACTGCTATTAGAGCAGGGCTATGAGGTTCATGGCATCATTCGCCGCACCTCGACCTTTAATACCGATCGCATCGATCACATCTATGAAGATCCGCACGTTGAGGGTGCGCAATTATTCCTTCACTATGGCGATCTGACCGATGGCACCACCCTACGTCGCATCTTAGAAGACGTTCAGCCTGCCGAAATCTATAATTTAGGTGCCCAATCTCACGTTCGCGTTAGCTTTGACTCGCCTGAATACACAGCAGATGCAGTTGGCATGGGAACGTTGCGTCTGCTAGAAGCAATTCGCGACTATCAGCACCGCACAGGCATTGAGGTTCGCTTTTATCAAGCAGGTTCGTCAGAAATGTTTGGCAAAGTTCAGGAAGTTCCTCAAGTCGAAACGACTCCGTTCTATCCTCGTAGCCCTTATGCCTGTGCCAAGGTTTATGCTCACTGGCAAACCGTGAACTACCGCGAATCTTATGACCTGTTTGCCTGCAATGGGATCTTGTTTAATCACGAATCTCCCCGCCGTGGTGAGACGTTTGTGACTCGCAAAATCACACGAGCAGTCGCTCGCATCGTTGCCGGAAAACAAAAGAAACTCTTCTTGGGCAATTTGGATTCTAAGCGGGATTGGGGCTACGCCAAAGATTACGTTCGGGCTATGTGGCTGATGCTGCAACAAGACCAACCCGATGATTATGTCGTTGCCACAGGCGAAACCCACGAGATTAAAGAGTTTTTAGACCTAGCATTTGGTCACGTCAATCTTGACTGGCAAGACTATGTTGAGTTTGATGAGCGCTACTTACGCCCTGCGGAGGTCGATCTTTTGATTGGCGATCCAGCTAAAGCAAAACAAAAGCTAGGCTGGGAACCCTCTGTAACCTTCGAGGAACTCGTTCGTTTGATGGTTGAGGGCGATTTAGGCGCTTTGGGCATCCATTCTTCGAGTAATAGCATTCCTGCCATTCAAGATTTGGCGACGATTCGCGAGAATCTTGAGAGTAGTGTGTCGTTTTAAGGGTGGACATCTTTCGTTAACCCTATACAAAAATAAGTCTAGATCATGACCTCAACCACGTTAGACCTCAGAGATAAACGGATTTTAGTGACTGGCGGAGCGGGCTTTTTGGGTCGCCAGGTTATTAGCCAATTGGCTCTAGCAGGGGCTGACCCACAGAAAATCACGGTGCCTCGATCGCGTGATTGCGATTTGAAGACGATGGAAAACTGTCAACGGGCAGTAGACCAGCAGGATATTGTGATTCACATGGCGGCTCACGTTGGAGGTATCGGTCTAAATCGCGAGAAACCTGCCGAGTTGTTTTACGACAACTTAATGATGGGCACTCAACTCATTCATGCCGCTTATCAAGCTGGGGTGCAAAAGTTTGTATGTATTGGCACCATTTGCGCCTATCCCAAATTCACTCCGGTTCCGTTTAAGGAGGATGATATTTGGGATGGCTACCCTGAAGAGACCAACGCACCCTACGGAATTGCTAAAAAAGCATTGCTGGTGCAGCTTCAAGCGTATCGTCAGCAATATGATTTTGATGGCATTTACCTACTGCCTGTCAATCTCTATGGTCCTGAAGATAACTTTGATCCGCGCAGTTCTCATGTGATTCCGGCGCTAATCCGCAAAGTTTATGAGGCACAGCAGCGTGGCGATCGCCAACTCCCAGTTTGGGGTGATGGCAGTCCGACTCGTGAGTTTCTCTACTCAGAAGATGCGGCGAGAGGCATCACGATGGCGACCCAATCCTACAGCGCTTCTGACCCGGTGAACTTGGGGACGGGGTATGAAATCTCGATTCGAGACTTGATTACGCTGATCTGCGAGTTGATGGAGTTTAAGGGCGAGATTGTCTGGCAAACCGATCAGCCCAATGGTCAGCCTCGACGTTGTTTAGACACCGAGCGAGCCAAAGCCGCCTTCGGATTCACCGCGCAAGTCGGCTTTGAGGAAGGATTGAGAAACACGATCGCGTGGTATCGACAACACGCCGAATAGGTTCAATGTATCACTTGAATTTGCCCTCACCCAACCCCTTTCCTATAGGAGAGGAGCATTAGAAATCTTGTTCCCTCTCCTCCGGGAGCTACCGTGTACACACAAGTCCTCGTCGCTTCGTTTGAGTCGG
>JBBRMC010000751.1:0-2345 GCA_038231055.1 Leptolyngbyales cyanobacterium | reverse complement strand
CCTCTGTCGGAAGATACGATCGCAGGGCTACTCAATGCCAATTTTGCTTTTAACTCGACGAGATAGCAGTCACGATAAAGCGATCGGGTTAGATGCGGGTGCTGATGACTATGTGGTCAAACCCTTTGAACAAGAAGAACTGGTTGCCCGAATTCGAGCGCTATTAAGGCGCGGCAGTAAAGCCTCTCAGCCCGTGCTGGAATGGAGTGATTTAAGGCTCGACCCTAGCAGTTGCGAAGTGACTTACCTCAGTAAGCCCTTAACGCTGACACCCAAAGAATATGGATTGCTGGAGCTACTTTTGCGAAATAGTCGGCGGGTGTTTAGCTGCGACATGATTTTAGAACATCTGTGGACGTATCAAGATACGCCCGGAGAAGAAGCTGTGCGAACTCATATTAAAGGGCTACGGCACAAGCTCAAGGCAGCGGGCGCAGCCGATTTGATTGAGACAGTTTATGGAATTGGCTATCGACTCAAGCCTTTAGAAAACGCCAAGGAGCGATCGATTCCCCTTCCATTGCAGGCGACCCTGTCGGTCAAGATTGCAGCCGTGTGGCAGCACTTTAAGGAACAGGTAAGCCATCAGGTATCAGTGATCGAACAGGCGATCGAGGCGTTATCTGACGGCATCGTCGATCCAGAGTTGTTGACCGCCGCGCAACAAGAAGCCCACTCCCTCGCCGGCTCACTAGGAACGTTTGGAATACCAGAGGGGTCGAAGCTAGCAGCCCATATTGAGACAACGCTGAGAAAGAACGCCATCGACTCACCTAATCTGCAACCGTGGGTGAAACGGCTGCGGCAAGAGATTTCCCAATCATCAGCACCTTTAGAAACTACCGAATTCGCCTCACCGTTGCCCACCGCTCAAAGCCAGCCATCAGATCACACCGATAAAGTCTTGATCGTAGACGATGATCCAAAAATTCTGGCACTGCTGCAAACCTTGCTTCAGCCATGGGGGTTACAGGTCAGCACGATCGCTGACCCCCGCCAATTTTGGCAAGCCCTAGAAGCCGTGTCTCCTGATTTGTTAGTGCTGGATGTTGAGATGCCTTATTTAAACGGGATTGAGCTTTGCAAAGAGATTCGCAATCACCCATCTTGGAATGAGTTACCGATCGTGTTTCTGACGGTGCATAAAGATCCTGACATCGTGAATCAGGTGTTTACGGTCGGAGCAGATGATTTTGTCAGCAAACCGATCGTGGGTCCTGAGTTGGTGACGCGTATCATCAACCGTTTAGAGCGCAACAAGCGACTTCAGCGCATGGCAAAAGCAGCCGAGTCGCAACTCAATGAAGCGTTAGCCAACGTTCAACAGCTACAAGCGACCATTAAAGCCCTGCAAACCTCACAGGCATCGTTAAAAGAGGCAAACGATCGCTTAGAGTCACACGCTTCAAGCTGTAAGCCCCTTGAGCGCCTGAAAGACGAGGTATCCTGATCGCCTATATTTTGCCCGAAGCGCATCATTTTGAATAGGGAACAAACGGCTGAACAGGAACCATTGTCTGCAATCGGGTTAGCTGCACAGAAGGCGGCGCAAACATAAAAATGTCTTTCCAAATGCGGCTTTGATGACCTTCGATCGCATAGACTGCACCCGCTAAGAAGTCTACTGCTCGCTGGGCTTCACGGGGCGATCTCAGCTTAGAGCACTTGAGAATTAAAACTTTTTGAGCCAGCAGTGCGTCTACAGCTTGAGGAATCTCTTCAAACGATTGTGGTTCTAGCACCACACATTCTTGAGAGCCTGTGATGACCGGAAGGGGCACAATCTTGTCGAGCGATCGAGCTAGCTCTACAGGTTGCTCAATTTGGTTAATGGAAATCTCTGAGAACTCATGAGCATTCTCACCCTCAAAATTCTCCTGCCCCCAGACGCTAAACACCTCAGAAAGCTGTCTAAGAAGACGCATAATTTACCCAATGGCTGCAAGATTATAGTACCTCTGTTCTTAGTATAGTCCGATTAAAGGAAGTTCACCCGACGCTTGAGAAGCTAGACTCTTGACCGTGCGTAGTTTTTGTTCATTTCTCGATGATGCTCTTAGTCTGACTTGCGGATTGTGAACGAGATCGGCTTTTGAGGGGACGACGATCGAGCCACATTCACCGCTTGAGACGAGGTGGGAGAGATCGGCTGAGAATCGCGGACAGGAGAGTTACTGATCAGATTGAAGGGAAATCCGGCACGGCGATCGTAGTTAGACACGATCGCTAAAAATGCCCCACCTAAGATGAATACAGGCAACGGCAACGAAATCTGTTTCATCCACTGAAACAGTTCTGACAGCCCAAATAGCACTAAAAAACAAGCTAACCAAACCCGCATCGCT
>JBBRMC010000750.1:0-2357 GCA_038231055.1 Leptolyngbyales cyanobacterium | reverse complement strand
CATCCGGTCTGTTAGACACTGGAGCAAGTGTAAATGTGCTTCCGTATTCGGTAGGGAATGAACTTGGATACGAATGGGAACGGCAGACAACAGCACTAATTCTGACAGGAAATTTGGCTCAGTACGAGGCGCGTGTTGTGCTTGTTCAAGCCATTGTCGGAGAGTTTGAGCCTGTACAGTTAGTATTTGCATGGACGCAAGCTACAAATGTGCCGCTCATTTTGGGACAAGTCAACTTCTTTATAGAGTTTGATGTTTGTTTCTACCGTTCACAGTTACAGTTTGAAATCAAAAATCTGTAGCCTTGGAGTAATCTGATTGCGATATCAGTCACCAACTGGGAACGAGCCAGACAAGCTGAACCGCTAGAACTAGATCGCTCCTCTGGAGTAAACCTATGCTCAAAGACATCATCAGCGCTCACCCCATCTCTCCCTACCAGATCCACCTTCGCTTTGAGGACGATATTGAAGGTACGATCGACCTCACCCAAATCATCACCTTCTCTGGCATCTTCGCCCCGCTTCAAGATCCTGCCTACTTTGCCACTGTCCAGGTTAACCCTTGATCTCGGCACGATCGCTTGAGACAATGGAGCCGACCTCGATCCCGACGTTCTCTACGCGATCGTCACCCAAAAGCCCATTCCTGATTACACCGATCTTCAACCGCTAAACCCATGAAAAGATTCTATGATCACGTTTCAACAGATTTTTAATGCTGCACCTAACGTCGAAGCGAGTGCCCCCGGACGAGTCAATCTTTTGGGCGAACACACGGATTATAACGACGGTTTTGTGCTGCCCACCGCGATTCCTCAAACCACGATCGTGCAGCTCGGTTTCAGCCCCAATCATCAACATCATTTTTACTCTCACGAGCTTGAAGAATTGGTGAGTTTAACAACAACTGATCCGATTCCGAAAGGCTTTGCAAGCTATTCGTTGGGCTGTCTTCGAGTCGTAGAACAAGCTGGATATTCGATTCCGCCGTTGAATGTTTATGTGAATTCTTCAGTTCCGATCGGGTCGGGCTTATCGAGTAGTGCCGCCTTAGAAGTTGCCCTACTGCGAGGGCTACGATCGCTCCTTTCGCTTGACTTAGACGACGTTCAAATCGCCCAACTGGCTCAAAAAGCAGAGATTGAATATGCTGGGTTGCAGTGCGGCATTATGGATCAGATGGCATCTAGCCTCGCAGATACTCAGCATTTGTTATTTTTGGACACGAGATCGCTCGATCGTCAACTGCTTCCCTTTCCCACAGGTGCAGAAGTTCTCGTGATTGATAGTGGTATTCCACGAACATTGGCAGGGAGTGGCTATAACCAACGTCGTGCAGAATGTGAAGAAGCTGCCCGACGATTGGGAGTTAAAGCACTACGAGATATTACTAATCTAACACAATTAGAAACGCTACCTGACCTTTTGAGAAAGCGCGCTCGACACGTCGTTACTGAAAACAATCGTGTCTTAGAAGCCAAACAAGGGGTCACAGCCGTCCGATTTGGGGAATTAATGAACGCTTCTCATGCCAGTTTGAAAGACGATTATCAAGTCTCGATCGCCGGACTCGATCAACTCGTATCGATTTTACAATCAACGCCTGACGTGTTTGGGGCGCGTCTCACCGGAGCGGGATTTGGCGGTGCGTGTGTAGCGCTGGTAACGGCTGGCAAGGCAGAGACGATCGCGCGAACCGTGCTAGAGTCCTATCGTAAAGCAGGGTACACAGGACAACTTCTCGTTCCCGAAGCCCCCACCCTTAGAGAACAGTATGCGACTTGAACAAGTAGTCCCGTGGGGTCGATCGCTCGAAGAGTATTGTCAGATGTTTGACCTCACCAGAACAGAGTTGCAGTCTAAAATCCTTGACTGTGGCAGCGGTCCTGCGAGTTTTAATACTGAGATGACTCAACAGGGTAAGTCAGTGATTTCGTGCGATCCGCTTTATCAGTTTTCAGTTGATGAGATTTCTCAACGGATCGATGAAACCTACCCGATCGTGCTTAATGGGACAGAGGTTAACCACGATCGCTTTGTTTGGACAACCATCCCGTCGCCTGAGAAACTAGGACAGATCCGCATGGCAGCGATGCAACAGTTTTTAGCTGACTTTCCGTTAGGGCTGCACCAAAAGCGTTATCAGAATGAATCACTCCCTAATTTACCATTTGATTCCCAGAAGTTTGATTTAGCGTTGTGTTCTCATTTTTTATTCTTATACTCTGATCAGTTGTCGCTTAAATTTCACCTTGCCTCGATCGTGGAGATGTGTCGAGTCGCCTCGATCGTTCGAGTGTTTCCTTTACTCGTCAACATGACTGGAGAAACATCGCCCTTTTTAGAGCCTGTCAT
>JBBRMC010000749.1:0-2357 GCA_038231055.1 Leptolyngbyales cyanobacterium | reverse complement strand
GGGCTGTGTGCGAGTCAGGTCAGAACCGTAATTGTTGGAAATAATCCGTTAAGTCAATTACTGGTTCGGTTACTTCAGCAAGCCGGAGAGACGGTTGTTTTAATTGACCTTGGCGATCGCGACCCAACCTCGATCGAGCTAAATGATGTTCCTGTCATCAGTCAGTATTTGGATTTAGAGGAGTTGGAAGCAGAAGGGATCGCGTCACTGAGTACCTTTTTGGCGCTCACCAACAATCCAGAACTGAACGGAATCTTAGCGCAACGGGCTGTAGAGTTGTTTCGCCCTAACACAGTCGCCACATTCTCTCAATCCGCACTGGACGGTAGCGATCGTCCAGGTTTAGATGCAACAGGAATTCAGCTTGCTTTTGCACCCCAAGTTTCCCTTGATGGGTGGAGTCAGGCTCTCACTAAGAATGATGTGCAGCTAGTCAAGGTCGTGTTGCAGTCGGAGAATTTTGAGGCACAGCAAGCAGAGTTGCAAGGCTGCATCGCAGGAGGTCATTTGCTGCCGCTCTTGATTGAGAGAGGGGAGCATTTACAAATCATGCTTATTGATGAATCCTGGCGGATAGGCGATCGCATCACTTGTTTGCTAAATAAGGCTTCACTCTCCAAAATACCGACGCTGAGCCAGAGTCATTCAACTATCCTGCCATTGCCAGAGGATATGCCTCTAGAACCAGCTTTGCTTCAAGCCAGCTAACTAGCACAAGCCATTAGTTTTCTGGCAAAGCTTTTCTGTAAATGCACATGGTGGAGTCTGCTGGGTCAAATGGGTCAGCAGAGAACTGACTCGACCGATAAAAGTCGCGTTTCATCACACCGTCACCACCAAAGTGAGCGGCACCCAAATGACTCACCCGCTTCTCTCACGATCGTTCCTGAATCTGTCTTGCCACCAATCTTTACCTCCCATTTAACGATCGCTCCACACACGATCGTCATCCGATTACATATCCGTTTTCGTAACGATCCTCCAGAATAGAGATGAAGAGCCGCTTCAATCAAAATTAAGTACCTTTCTCATTTCGTGCAGGGAAATATGAAACATTCATTTGAAGATCCAGATAGAAAGCTCCGTTCTGTCGATCTGCTTCAGCAGATATCTCTCCAAGATCGTTCAAACTTTACTTTTGGACGAACAGAATTATATCTGCTGCTGTTGTTGTTTGGGGGTGGCGTTGCGATAGACTCTTGGTTTAGTCATCATCCACAGCAGTCTTGGCGATCACCGACTGAGCAACCTTCAGATGTCCATCCAGCATCTCTAAAACTGCTGCTCTAACTGGATTGCCGTGTCTGCACTCTCCTCAAAGGCATCATGGTACGCATCGGAAAATCTATCTGGAACCGCTTTTTGCATCTGCTGTTGCGTCCGAAGCGATTGGCAATTTTTGAAGCTTGCCTGATTGGATTAGTGTCAGGACTGGCGGCGCTCTTACTCGCACAAAGCGTTGGTTGGCTAGGTGGATGGCGGCAACAGGCAGCACATTTGATCCCGGCATATCTGGCGCTACCTCTGATCGGATCGCTTGGTGGATTCTTGTCTGGATTGATCGTCGATCGTCTAGCTCCAGCCGCAAGTGGCAGCGGTATGACCGAAGTAAAGGCGGTACTCGCGAATGTTCCGATGCCCCTAAATCTACGAATCGCGCTGGTGAAGTTGGTCAGCGCCACGCTCGTCCTTGCGGCTGGAATGCCCCTGGGACGAGAAGGACCAACCGTGCAGATTGGGGCAGCGTTGGCGAGTCAATTGACTCGATGGTTTCCCACGTCACCCGATCATCGTCGTCAAATTCTCGCCGCCGGAGCGGGAGCGGGACTTGCTGCTGCGTTTAATGCCCCGATCGCAGGCGTTTTATTTGTCGTCGAAGAACTGCTGCAAGACGTGTCTGGAATCACGTTAGGAACCGCGATCCTGGCTTCGTTCATCGCGTCGGTGGTCGCTCGCATTAGTGGTTCGCACAATCTCGATTTAGATTTGCATCTGGTCGTCTCTAATACCAGCTTTTCTGCTCCTGAGATTCCCTTTTACCTGCTGCTTGGAGTTCTGGCAGGTGGTCTCGGTGTGCTGTTCAATCGCTCAATTCTGACGAGTTTGACATTGTACCGCCGTCTCAATGTGAGCTTACCCTGGCGAGTCGGATTTGCTGGACTTGTGACTGGAATTGCCTTCGCTGCATTACCCGATCTCTTTCGAGACAATGCGGGACTGAGAGAACTGCTCTTAACGGGCAATGCAGACTGGCAACTCGTCGCGATCGTCTTTTGCGTCCAATTTTTTCTGATCGTCGCTACCTATGGTTCTGGCGCACCGGGAGGATTGCTGATTCCCAGTATGGTGCTAGGTGC
>JBBRMC010000748.1:0-2358 GCA_038231055.1 Leptolyngbyales cyanobacterium | reverse complement strand
TTGCTATTGAATAGAATGTAAAGACCTGCAACGCTTGCAAAGTAGGAAAGAAGCTGCAAATACTCGTGCAAAACCGGATGCGTCATGGGTATCTTGCTAAAATTTACATTTCAAATCAGTCTAAAGGATGAAAGATTTTCTTCTAAGAAATTCTTACAAACGGCAATATTTCAAGAGATTTAGTTACAAAACTAAAGACATTTTTGAGATGAATAATTGAATGAATTTACCGCTCATCTACCACCCTGGCTATGTTGCGCCGTTGCCTTCTGGTCATCGGTTTCCAATGGCGAAATTTAAGAAACTTTACGAGATGCTATTAGCAGATGGCGTGGCAGAAGCATCCCAGTTTGTATCTCCGGTGCTTCCTCCCCAAGAGTGGATTGAACGGATTCACACCTTTGAGTATGTGCAGGCATATTGCAATGGCACGCTGGATGCCAAAGCTCAACGACGCATTGGGTTGCCTTGGAGCTTTGAGTTGGTCAATCGCACTTGCACAGCCGTCGCTGGCACTATTCTTACTGCTGAGCTGGCATTAAAGTACGGGTTAGCATGTAACACGGCAGGTGGCACTCATCATGCGTTTCCAAGCTACGGGTCGGGGTTTTGCATTTTTAACGATTTGGCGATCGCTGCCCGTCATCTGCAACAAACCACGCAAGTCAAAAAAATCCTAATTGTGGATCTAGATGTGCATCAAGGTGACGGCACTGCCTTTATTTTTCGCGATGATGCCAGTGTGTTTACGTTCTCGATGCACTGCGAGGTGAATTTTCCCGGCAGCAAACAACAGAGCGATTTAGATGTGCCGCTTCCTCAAGGGATGGAAGATGATGACTATCTGCAAACGTTAGCGAGTTATTTGCCAGATTTGCTGTCTCAGGTCAAGCCTGATCTGGTGTTTTATGATGCGGGAGTTGATCCCCATATGTGCGATCGGTTGGGCAAACTGTCTCTGACCGATACGGGCTTGTTCCGTCGTGAGATGCAGGTGTTAACGACCTGTGTTTCGTTGGGCTACCCCGTTGCGTGTGTGATTGGGGGCGGCTATGCAGATGATATGAATGCTCTGGTATATCGACATTCGCTGCTGCATCGGGCGGCGAGTGAGATTTATCGCCACTATCGACTTTGAATCTGTTAGATCGATCTGATTCTAAAAAAGGTTTCGGAGGCTGTGTCTCATGATAATTTGGTCGTTCTAGTGAGCCAATAAACGTTATGACGATCTCGATCGACCTATGGCAAGCCAACCAAGATCTGGCGATCGCATCGCTTCAAGGTGCGTTTGTTCAGGGAATTGCCAAGGGCACGTTGCCCAAATCAAAGTTTGCTTACTACGTCGGACAAGATGCGTTTTTTCTTGAAGCCTTTGCCCGTGCCTATAGTCTGGCGGCTGCTAAAGCTCCCGATTGGTCAGGATTTGAGGCATTTCACGCTCTAGCAAACGGTGTGCTTGAAGAGTTAACGCTTCATCAAAGCTATGCAGCCAAGTGGGGCGTTGACCTCAAGCAGATTGAACCAGGAGCCGCAACCCAGCGCTATACAGACTTTTTGTCTGCAACGGCTTGGAGCCAGGAGATCGGATTGACCGCGATCGCCATGTCTCCCTGTATGCGCCTCTATGCCTTTTTGGGACAAGAACTTGCCCGTGGGGGTATTCCTGATCATCCCTACGCTGACTGGATTCAGACCTATAGCAGTGCAGACTTTGAACCGTTGGCGCAGACTTTAGAAGGGTTGGTCGATCGCTATGCCACTCTCACCCCTATTGCTCAATCTACCTATCGCTATGCCATGCTCTGCGAACGCGATTTTTTTGAAGCAGCGTGGAATGTCTGAGCGATGGCTAACCAGCGGCTTCTTTAACGACCCTTGTGCAGTGCACTTCATTTTGCTGGTTTTACAAGGCGCATTCGTTCAAAACTGAGGGCAGTTACGCCGATCGTGACTAACACGATGCCAAAGACCTGCACTGGCTGCAATTGACTGCGAATAAGAATCGCCGCTAACACGGCTGTGATCACCGGACCGCTAGACGCGATAATCGACGATCGAGCCGCACCTAACTGCCGCACCCCAAAGTTATTCGTCAAGTAACCCACAAGCGTTAAGACACCCAACACTACTCCACCGACCAAGAAACCCAGCCGCTTTTCGGGTAAGACGGCAACTCCTAGCTGCAACGGCAACGCCAAACTCAAGCTTGACAGAAATAGAATCGTGACAAACTGCACCACACTCACCGGAACGGGATGAAGTTTGCGAAAGCCAAGCTGCATGAAGATGAGATAGAACGCAAAGGCAATTCCGGCAAGACTTGCGGCAATAACCCCACCCGAAGAGACCGTACCA
>JBBRMC010000747.1:0-2360 GCA_038231055.1 Leptolyngbyales cyanobacterium | reverse complement strand
GCTTGAAGCCCGACTGTCTCGGTCAGATATTGCGCCCAAGAACTCGCAGTTTCTACGGTGTTGAAGCCACTGACGCGAGTTACTACATCCTGTAAGTAACGACAAACCGTCGTGCTTGTGTTGCTCGGCAGCACTTTGCGTAACTTAGTTTGAACGTCTGGTGTCGTACTTATTACTAAAAGCAAATATTCCCCTGCGCTGGGAGGCTGACACTGAGGATTGGTCGCTTGCGCGATCGCGCTGTGAGGAGTTGCCGCTAATAACCCAACGATCGCGGGAAGTGCTTTTAAGCCAGTCCAATAAGAGCGCACGATCGTCGGGTTCATAGTCTTTTTCGCTGCAAATAACTGAGTGGTGTCAGTGAATTTGCAGATTATCACAAAACGACCGCCAGAGAAGCCAACGGCTGTGGAATCGTTTCTGAAACCTGGAATTCACCTGTGATCACATATTCTAGCCTCAGCTTTAGCCAGGTAATAAATTGTTTGTTGGTGGAGACGATCGCTGCCGCAGGTTGGGGACATTGGGCTTTGATCGCTGCTATTTCGGACGCTTCGAGAAACGCAGGCTGTTTGATGAGCCAGAAGTCGATTTCTTTTTCGTTTTCTTGATAGTTACGAGTCCGCTCTTTGAGGATCTCGTCGATCGGTTCGTCTTCGGTCAAAAATTTTTGGCTTGCCAACACGTAGTAATAAGTCGTCATCACAGTTTCCCTTGAATGGCTTGTTTCATTTCTCGGACGGCGCGTTCTAACCCAACTAAAGCAGCACGGCTGATGATGGTGTGTCCGATATTCAATTCTTCCATGCCTGTGAGACTTGCGATCGGATAGGCATTCCAATAGGTGAGTCCGTGTCCGGCGTTGACGCGTAACTGGGCGGCGATCGCGTGTTCACAGCCTTCTGCTAAAGTTTGCAACTCTTTGGCGCGGCTCTCTTCGGTGCGTGCTTCGGCATACTGCCCGGTGTGTAGCTCAATGAATTGGGCACCCGTCGCAGCAGATGCATCGATTTGATGGCGATCGGCATCAATAAACAAACTGACTGGGATGTTTGCATCCTGAAGTTGATTGACGACGAATTTCATGCGGTCTAGCTGTCCGGCGATGTCTAAACCACCTTCAGTCGTGACTTCTTCGCGCTTTTCGGGCACGAGCGTGACGTAATCGGGCTGGATTTTGAGGGCGATCGCTACCATTTCATCGGTCGCCGCCATTTCTAAATTCAAATGCGTCCGCACGGTTTGCCGCAATAGTTGCACATCGCGATCTTGAATGTGCCGCCGATCTTCCCGTAAATGTACAGTGATGCCATCGGCTCCGGCGAGTTCTGCTAAGACTGCCGCCGCAATGGGATCGGGTTCTACGGTGCGTCGGGCTTGCCGAATCGTGGCAATGTGATCGATGTTGACCCCAAGTGTAGGCAAAGCGTTTGTCCTCCCAAGTAGACACTTAATTTTAACGTGTCTCCATTGTCTCTAAAGCGTTTAAGCTAGAAACGTTTGATTGCGAATCGTTAGATAAGATTCAACTAAGTAACTGGGTGAAATCAAATAGAAGACCCTCATCCCCAACCCTTCTCCCCAAGGAGAAGGGAGCCAGATTCAAAGTCCTTCTCCTCAGGGAGAGGGATTTAGGGTGAGGGCAGTTCGCGGCATCTTACAGTTAATTAGGTCTGTCTACTTATGTTTATCAGCTTGATTGCGGACTATGGAACGGGCGATCCTGCCTTTTCAGAAGTGACTCAACGCCTATTGACAGGCATTCCTCAAGCACAGATTAATTTGCTCTCCGTTCCGCCGTTTAGCACGCTGGCAACAGGCTTTTGGATCGCCCAACTCGGCTTAAATCCGGGTCCGGCAGAGCGCCTGATTTATCACAATTGTGCTCCGCGTCAAGACGACCCCGAAGCCCGACAAAACAACGAAGGTGAGGGATTGACTTACGCGCTTTTGAATAATGGCGTGAAAGTCGTGGGCGTAAATGCTGGATTCACGCTTTCATTTATTAAGCATCACGCCGAGGTTTTACAGGTTGTGAACGTTTCGAGAGGCGGATCACAGTTTCGATCGCGCGATGTGTTTCCTCCGGCTGCGGCGGCGATCGCCAATGGAGATCTCAGTGTGTTAGGCGAGATTCTCAAGCCGGATCAAATTCCCGATGTGCCGAGCGATCGGGTCGCCTGGGTCGATGGCTACGGCAATATCAAAACCACGATTCCGGCTGACTCGCTGACGTTAGAACCAGAAGCCAAAGTCGTGATTCGGATTGGCGATGTGGTCAGCGATGCCATTTACTCAGACGGGAGTTTTCGCGTTCCTGAAGGCACGTTGGCGTTTGCTCCGGGTAGTTCTGGCTGGGC
>JBBRMC010000746.1:0-2360 GCA_038231055.1 Leptolyngbyales cyanobacterium | reverse complement strand
GGTCGCGACAAAATTATCAGGTCCAACGGATTGTGTTTAGTGAATCAACTGCGTGATCGTAGCCTCAATCGCGTTGCTGTTATTGCTCATGTGCCTGAGTTTTGCAAGACCCTGATGATCGACTGACACCTGACGCCACCCCATTTCAAGTCTTAACGCCGTGAAGGCAAGCAGGCACTCAAGGGTTTGCTCACCAAGGGTGCCCATTGAACGATATCGTTTCTTGAACTCACGATTGACTCGCTCGATGGGGTTGGTCGTCTTGAGCGCCATCCAGAATCGTTTTTCAAAACGATAGTGCATGATAAGTGAATCCAGATCTTTCTCGATGCACCGGACAGCTCTGTCAGCATCGGCTCCCATGGCTTCTTTTAAGGATTTAAAGGCAAGCCTTGCCGTGTCCTCGCTCGAAGCATACATCACACCATGCGCCAGCTTCTTGAACGCCGGCCGAAACCTGGCCGGTGTTTTTGCCACTGCGTTTCTGAGTGAGTGTACCCAGCACCGTGCCGTCACCGACTTGGGAAACATTTTTGTGAACAGTGTTTCAAGGCCGGGCAGTCCATCCATGATGCCAATTCGCACATGCTCGGTCTTGAGACCGCGCTTGATGACCTCGTTAAATACTGCCTCCCAGGCGTCCACGTTGTCCTTGGTGCCCGGTTCAATGGCCAAAATGCTCTTGTGATTAGTTTCATCGATCCCGAGCACGACAAGTGAGGGCTCTTTTTCGGTTGAGCCCCGGCGCTGAATCTTGAAGTTGGTGCCGTCAACGTACAGTGCCCAGTATTTACCCGTAATCGGCCTTGTTAGCCATTCTACGGCTTTGCCCTCGATCTGTTCAAGGGAGTTACATACCGTTTGACGTGACACATCAATTCCGAGCAATCGACGGCTCATCATCTCTAGATCGCGGGTCGAGATCCCGGCCAGGTGAAGCACCGCCATATCCTCTTTGAGCCTCGGGTCGATCTGCTCGTTCTTCGGGATGATGACGCTCTCGAAGCGTCGCTTTCGATCTACGGGCATGCGCAGCGAAAGACCGCCCAAGCCCTTCAAGGCGTATTGACGTGAATGAAACCCATTTTTCTTATTGTCAGTTTCGCTGGGTTTTCCCAGGAAAAACGTCATTTCTGCGCTGAGTACCTGCTCGATTACACTCGCTGCCGCTTCCTTCAGTTCCTTCGTTAGCATCTCGAAAAAATGCTTGCGCCCTTGCTGCAGACTCGTGACTGCTTCCCTCAGCTCAGGAAAATTGACTTCCACTTTGATAATTCCCATGTCCAACATATTTCGTTCCTCCGGTCAGTTTGTAAACCGCCGGACCTGAAAAAGTTGACGCTACCCGTCGCGATCTCACCTCAAACGCCCGACAACAGCCTGTCGACCGCGAAGAAGGACGAGCTCACTTTCTATGTCCTGAGCGATGTCGGCAGCAAAGTCGGCAAACGATTTGGGCTGACTTATAAGCTCCCTGAAGACCTCAAGGGTCTCTACAAGAGTTTTGGTCTGGACCTTGAGAAGTCGAATGGTACTCCTGACTGGGAACTGCCTCTTGCGGCCACCTACATCGTGGATTCGGAAGGTCGGATTACTTATTCGTTTGTAGAGGTCGATTATAAAAAACGTGCTGAGACTCAGGACGTGCTTAAGAAACTGCGGGCGCTGAAGCGCAACTGATCGGTACCACGCTGGAGTTGACGGAACTCGGATGGGGCCTGCGGCCGAAAGTACCCTGAGTGGCTGTAAGTTTTTTCGGGATTTCCATTTTGGGAGCAGAGCACACTAGGCGGAAGCAAAAGACTGAGGCATGTAGATATTGCCTTGGTGTCGCCAACTAGGAAAGGCGTGATTTTCCTGCTTTCATTTCATTTCGAGAGATATTTCTTCGGAAACGGCGACAAACTATTTATGGATCTGAAGTATTTCGTGCGGTCACTGAATTTGAAAAGGCACTTTTAACTCGGTTATGTAGCCGACTTGAGGCAAGTAAGGTTCCCCTTCTTAATCAGTTGGAGCCCTGTCAACAATTGAAATAACGGTGGAGTCTCCTGAACGGGAAGAGATCGATATTGGTGGGATGGTTGCCTCGGCAAAATTTACGGATGAGGATTGCACCGCTGTGGCCTTGTCGCTTCACGTCCAAGATGGGGCACTTAACGAATTAGAGATATATAAACATGATGGCTCACGCATCTGTATGTAATCGATGCCGAATGATTTCGTCCTTTGGGTAGAGTCGGGGCGCAGTGTTATTCCTAGTTGATGTAGCAGCATGACCTCACCCCGTTTACGATGGGTTCAACGACGAATCCAAAACTAAACGAGGGAGATCACACATGAGAGCAAACGTATACAAG
>JBBRMC010000745.1:0-2361 GCA_038231055.1 Leptolyngbyales cyanobacterium | reverse complement strand
GGAGATCTCGATCGAGCACGATCTCAGCTTAAAAAATATGTCGGACGCGATACTGAAAATTTGGCTGAGTCAGAGATTTTACGAGCGATGTTAGAGACGGTGACTGAAAATGCAACCGATGGAGTGTTGGCTCCGTTGTTTTATGCGTTGCTTGGTGCGTTTTTGCCATTTGGGGGTAGCGTTCCGTTGGCGTTGGCGTATAAAGCAGCTAGTACATTAGATTCGATGGTGGGATATCGCACGTTACCCTATCGAGATATTGGTTGGTGTAGCGCTAAAACTGATGACATTCTCACATGGCTTCCATGCCGATTAACGGTGTTAACCTTAGCGTTGCTTTCTAGAAAGCCACACGAGGTTTGGCGAATCTGCCAACGGGATGCACCTAAAGATCCTAGTCCTAATTCTGGCTGGAGTGAGTGCGCGTATGCGGCGGTTTTAGGGGTTCAGGTTGGCGGAACTAATTGGTATCAAGGGGTAGAAAAGCACAAACCATTCTTGGGCAAACCGACTCAGCCAATCACTCCTGAACGAGTTCGGCAAGCGTTGACGTTGACGCGACTGGCTTTTTTGAGTTGGTTAGCGATCGGGCTTTTAGTCGCGATCGGGTTCGCCGTTTATCATCAGACTTAAAACAGGACGTGACAAATTTATGGAATATGTAACCTCGTTTCGAGCAGCTAAAAAACTTTGTTCTCTCAGCGTAGTTGTCGCGATCGCGCTGATTCGATCGACTCCCGCGATCGCGACTTCTCCAACGCCTACTCTGCTCGATCGAGCCAATCAAGGCATGGTGACATCTGCTCATCCCCTAGCAACTCAAGCCGGGTTGTCAATGCTGCAACAGGGAGGAAACGCCGTAGATGCAGCCGTGGCGACAACTTTTGCAATTTCGGTCGTTGAGCCATTTTCAGCCGGGATTGGTGGAGGCGGATTTTTGTTGATGTATCAAGCAAAAAGCAATGAGACAAAGGCGTTAGATTTTCGAGAACGTGCGCCGCTGACGGCAACAAAAACAATGTATTTAGACAGCCAGGGAAAGGTGCGCCCCAACGCAAGTACGAATGGATATTTGGCAGTGGCAACACCTGGCACGATCGCAGGACTCTATGAAGTCCATCGCAAATATGGACGCTTACCTTGGAAAACAGTGATTGCTCCAGCGATTCAGTTGGCAGAAAATGGATTTCCGGTGAGTTGGCGGTTTGTTAGCGCCACAGAAATGCGGTTGCCAACACTACTCAAAAATCCTGATGCACAGAAGATTTTTACCCACAACGGAAAGATTTATCAAATAGGTGAGCAGTTAGTGCAATCGGAATTAGCCGCTACATTACGAGCGGTGTCTCAAAATCCTCAAGCGTTTTATACGGGGACTATTGCGACGGCGATTGCAGCCGATATGGCAGCGAATAACGGATTGATTACAAAAAAAGACTTGCAGCAATATCGTCCGACATGGCGCGATCCGGTCTGTGGTGATTTTCGCAAAGCACGAATCTGCTCAATGCCGCCGCCTTCTTCGGGAGGCGTGCATCTGCTGCAAATTCTCAACATGATGGGCACTACGGATCTGAAGGCGTTGGGGTGGCACAGTCCCGATACGCTGCATTTGTTGGTTGAGTCGATGCGAATTGCTTACGCCGATCGTGCTACTTATCTCGGTGATCCTGATTTTGTCAAGGTTCCGGTCAAAGCCCTAATTAGTCCCGTCTATGCTCAAAAACGACGACAGGAAATCAATCCTCAAAAAGTGACTCCTTCGACTCAGGTGAAAGCGGTTGACCCCGCAGTGCTGCAACGTCTCACTAAAGAATCGGTTGAAACGAGTCATCTTACTGTCGTAGATCGCGATCGTAATGCGGTTAGTCTGACGTTCACGGTGAATCTTGGGTTTGGTGCAGGAGTCATCGCTAAGGGAACGGGCATCGTCTTAAATAATGAGATGGATGACTTTGCGATCGCGCCGAACACTCCCAACGCCTTCGGACTCGTGGGCGGAACCGCTAACGCGATCGCGCCGAATAAAATTCCGCTATCGAGCATGACCCCGACGATCGTCACCGAAAATGGTCGGCTGCGACTCGCTGTAGGTTCACCAGGCGGCAGCACCATCATCACAACGGTATTGCAAATTGTGTTAAACGTGTTGGTCTACGAGATGGATGTTCGCAAAGCGGTTGCGGCTCCGCGTGTGCATCATCAATGGCTCCCCGATCACCTCAACGTCGAGCTGTGGGGATTAGACACGCTAACGATCGCTGAGCTAAAACGACGCGGACATCAGATTGAAGAACGCTCTAGTTGGGGAAATGCCAACGCGATCGTAGTGATGCCTGATGGTTCTTTAGAAGGGGCAGC
>JBBRMC010000744.1:0-2367 GCA_038231055.1 Leptolyngbyales cyanobacterium | reverse complement strand
GGCATTTGTCGCAGGCGCGATCGGAAAAGTTTTTGGTCAACCAGGTTTCTTTTATCGAGTCGCCGGAGACCAAGCCCGACTCATTGATGACGTGACTGGAACCCTGCCGCCCTATGACAAATTCATCGTGCTTGGACCTGAGAATGCTCAAGGCATCGTCGATCAGATTCAGCGCGAAACAGGACTATCTGCCGCGATCGTAGACGTGAACGACTTGAAAGCGGTTAAGATATTGGCAGCGACCTCTGATTTGCAGATGAATTTTCTCAAACAGGCGTTGATTACCAATCCTGCTGGAAATGCCGACGAGCAAACCCCTGTGGTGCTAATCCGCCCAACTGAATCCCTGCTCGATCGCCCCCCTGCAAAATCCAATGGTGATACCCCTTAAGGGTTTGTCCAAATTTGGCAATAAATCCCCCTTAAGGTTGACTCAGACTTGCCCTAACCCCATACCCTGAGGGTGAACAGCCGCTTTAATACCATGATTCGAGCCTTTCCCCAAACCACCTCTATCGTGATTCGCCCCATCCAGTACCGCGATCTGGAGTCGGTCGAACAGCTTTGCGCGGAGGCAGCCGATGCTGAAAGTCCCGATTGCTCAATGGTGAGAGAAAAACCATTAGCGATTCGGCGCTGGTATGGAATTCTCAAGGTTTTAAGTCTGTTTCCCAATCCTTTTCAAAACTCCTTCTGCATCCACGTTGCAGAATTCAATCAGCAAATTAAAGGACTCATCCAAGTATCGCCCTTTAATCGAACGGGCACGACATGGCGCGTCGATCGGGTCGCAGTCGATGCGGTCATGCTCCAAAACGACGCAGAGCTAGATTTAGAAGACGTAGAAACTACCCCAGGTAGCTCGTCTCTAGTGACCTCTAGTGACGTTGGTTCCTTGCTGCTACGCTACTGTCTAGAAAAAATTTGGCAAGCCCGCACCTGGATCTTAGAGATTGACATCAACGACAAGCAAGCCTTGGCGCTCTACCGCAAAAATGGGTTTCAGCGGCTGGCACACATGACCTATTGGGGCATTTCTCCTGAGCGTCTCAAAGAGCTATCAGAGCGAGAGCCAGACCTGCCAAACCTTCTGCCCGTTAGCAATGCTGATGCTCAGTTGCTCTATCAGCTCGACACAATGGCAATGCCGCCCCTCGTGCGTCAGGTCTTCGATCGCCACATTCAAGACTTTAAAACCAGTTTAGTTGGCTCGATTTCCGAGGGCGTTAAACAGTTATTTAGCCGCACTGAATTTGTGAGTGGCTACATATTTGAGCCGCAGCGCAAAGCCGCGATCGGCTATTTTCAAGTGAAGCTGTGTCGCGATGGTTCTCAGCCGCATGTCGCCCAACTCACTGTTAATCCTGCCTATACGTGGCTCTACCCCGAACTCATGGCTCAAATGGCACGAGTGACGCAAGAAGTCCCGGTTCAGGCGCTACACCTGTCATCTTCTGACTATCAACCCGAACGAGAAGAATATCTAGAGCGCATCGGAGCCGATCGCATTGCCCACACGCTGGTGATGTCTCGATCGGTTTGGCACAAACTCCGAGAAGCTAAACCCGCCGCGATGGAAGGGCTACAGCTTTCCGACGTTCTGCAAGGGCTACAGCCTTCTCGCAAACCTGTTCCTGGACGTATTTCGCTGCTCAAGTCGGTCAAACGAGACGAGTCTAAACCAGATTCAGCCTCTAAAAAAAAGCCTCGCGGAGAAGACCCTTGCTGTTAAATCATCAACCATCAAGGTAAGACTATGAGGGTTGTCTCTGCCTTGGGGTTGGATGTCGGTCAAAAACGCATCGGAGTTGCAGGTTGTGACGGCACAGGGCTAATCGCCACTGGGCTGACTACGATCGAGCGCAAATCCTTCCAGCAGGTTGTGGGTGAATTGCAGGCAATGATCCACGATCGCCAGGTTCAAATCCTAATTATTGGTTTGCCCTACAACATGGATGGATCATTAGGCTTCCAGGCAAAACAGGTGCAAAAGTTTGCTAGAGCAATTTCTCACGCGCTTCACCTTCCGATCGAGTATGTTGATGAACGCCTAACCAGCTATCAAGCCGAGCAATTACTCCACGCCGAAAACATTTCACCCTCCCGCAACAAAGGACTCATCGATCGCAAAGCTGCGTCCCTTATTTTGCAACAATGGTTAGATGAACGGCGACTGAAGAAAAGGCTGGAGAATGAGGAACAAAATCAGATTGGCTCACTCTAATCCCTAGCCTTCCTCCTTTCTAACGTTCCCATTCTGAGGGATACTTTTCTGAGAGCTAAGTGCGATCGCGCCGAGGATCAATAATGCCTAAGTCGAATCGAGATAGAGAGAGTCCAATGGATGAAGATAGCATTGATATGGAT
>JBBRMC010000743.1:0-2368 GCA_038231055.1 Leptolyngbyales cyanobacterium | reverse complement strand
CGTTTCGTATTGTTCAGAAATAATCTCCCAGCCGGGATGAATTTCAAATTTGGGCACCGCGTGCTGGTAAGCCGCCGATTTTCGTTTGCCCTTTGCAGCAGGCTTTTCTTCTAGAGGCAGCGATCGCAGCCGCAAGGCGGGAATATAGTGATCTTTCAAAATCACTTGTCTCAGCGATCGGGTGTAGTAATACCAAAACAGCAAATCTGATCCCAACTGCACTTCTTCTAACTGATTCAATGCCAGGAAGTGCAAGTCGTTGAGAAACTTGATCACATTATTGACTCGTTCTGGGCGATCGCCCGTTTTCACCCACACTGTTGTCTGATAACACTCGACTTGCCAATAGTCAAAGGCAAACGTTTCTGGCAAATCGGTTTCTAGATATCGGGCTAGCTCGATCGAGGGTAACGGTCGATCGTCAGCGCTCGGCAACAAGAAATAGTTGAACGAAAGATCTGTTTTGGCTGGCGGCGGAGTCTGGGATTTTAGCCCCAATTCTTCGGTCAAAAACGTGAGAAATTCTGCCCCAGTCAGATGCCGAGGATGAATCGTCTTAGCCCGCTTTGATGAGTGAGTCTCGGTCGTTTCGACCCACAAATAAAATGCACCGTTTTGAATAAACCCATCCTCAGTTTGAGGAATCCAAGTTCCGTGAAGAATTCTCATGACTAATCCTCACAAGCTTGATTTGAATTTATAGCAGTTTGCAAGGGAATACAACAGATTCCCATCAGACAAAAAGAGCCAATTATTCATCTGACAGCAGAAACGTGACTATTTAGAACTTGTCTCCCGCTTAGTCACTTTAGAGATGATCTCTTCTAAAAAGCGGCTCACGGCTTCATTGAGGGGTGCCGGAACGTGCTTTATAAACCACTGCTGCACGTAAGCCATCGTAGTGAGATTAAGTTCTTGAGTGATGAAGATTTCTTTGAGTTCATCCAATCGCTCTAAGGCACGACCCTTTACATCAGAAGGAGCTTTATCTTCGACTAGTTCCCACACGTCGCTAAACTGTTCCTCTAGAGCAGTCAGGTCACTGGCTAAAGAAATCTCCGGTACTTCTTCTGCTAAAACCTCCCCCTCCCCATTGGGAGTTGAGCTGGGTGAGAACACGGTTCTAAAATAGCCGCTATATTTCTCTTCCTTACAAATTTTTTCTAAGACCTCCTGGATTTCTGGACTGTCGGGCGCGATTTCTAAAGCTTGCTCTAGCGTTTCTCTAGCTTCCTCTAAATGCCCTTCTTCTCGCAATTCTTCGCCATAATCCCAAAGTGCCTGAAGAAACCCGTCTTTTGCCCTCACCGGATCAACTTGATAGGCACGATCGTAATATTTCACCGCTTGACTAAAGTTGCGAATTTCCATCAAGCACTCTGCCACCTCAAACAACGCCCCAAAGTGATTGGGGTTTGCCGCCAGAATGGGTGTAAGCCGACTGATAATGCTAAGGGTCACACCAAACGGACGCGCTTTTCTAACCTCTTGATACGCCTGATCAATATCGGGCTGGAGCCGCTCTAGTTCCCAAATCTCGTGGTGCAGGGCGTGTCGCATCACGAGCCACCGTCGCACTAGCTCGATCGTGATCCGAAACGTCGAAATTCTAGGGGGAATGGTGTTCCCAGTAGGTCGCAATTTTGACCCGACAAATTGCAAAAACTTCCAATCAACCAGATGGAAGACTGCCTCGTGAAGCGGTTGCGTGAGAATGACTCCGCGATCGCGCAGCAAAGCTAAGGGTGCTTCTTGAGTGAAATTTAGAACAGAATCATCAGCCAGCGGATCAGAGATGAGTTTTGCTTCAGGAACCTCTGCGGCGGCTGAGAAAACCACCTGCTCAGGAATCGGCAATCCATCCCAAAACCAGGCTAGCCCACCTTCACCGAGTTCGATCGCTTTGCCGACAATGCTTTCGACATCGGCGCGAGTCACCTGCCAGCGATCCTCTTCTCTGGCGTGAGAAAAGACGGCAAAACACACCACTTGCGTAAAATAGGGATGCCCAGCCGAGAGTTCTAAAATCGCGTCGATCGCCTCCTGGCTATACTCCAGCAAACCCTCCGCAGGCTTAGTGATTAGCCGCTCTGCACTGCGACGATCGAGTAGCCCAACTTCTTGATTGGGTGCTTCCCGAAATAGGCTCACCAGTTCGGGCAAGTCGTTGAGTTGTCGCCCCACGACTGGAATGATATAGAGATCAGGATGGTGATAAACCTCTGATTGAAGGTATTGAAACAGATGTCCGGCAGCAACTTTGAGGCTGTAAAATGCATCAAATTCATCAAGTAACAACACAAGGTTTTGAATCTTGAGGGCGTGACGCAATTGCAAGAGGAAGCGATCGACAAAAATCTTGGGGTCG
>JBBRMC010000742.1:0-2375 GCA_038231055.1 Leptolyngbyales cyanobacterium | reverse complement strand
TCTGCCTCTCAAAAGACCGCATTATTTGAGGCAATGAAGCAGTTAGCTCTTGAGGGCAAATCAATTATTTTTGTCTCCCATAAACTTGAGGACGTTGAAGAATTGTGCGATCGAGTCACCGTGCTCCGACAGGGTAAAGTCATGGGACGGGCTGAAATTCCTTGCTCTGATGCGGTGCTGATCGATCTGATGTTTGGTCGCGAATTGGCTCCCCCGCTCAAGCCCCAAACTTGTCAATCTGAACCTGCTTTGCAATTAGAAAAGATTCGGGTTGACACCGATCGCTTGACGCTCCGCCTCGGCGATTTGACTGCCTATAAAGGCGAAGTGATCGGACTCGCCGGACTCGAAGGCAGTGGACAGCAACAGCTTTTATTAATGTGTGCCGGGTTGCTGCGAACCTCTACAGGTCAAATTCGCATCAATGGCGTAGAGATGACTCACGAATCCTATTCGACGTATCTCGATCGAGGGATTGGATATTTACCCGCCGATCGCTTAAAAGATGGGTTAGTGAGTGGCTTATCGATTCACGATCATGTTGCCCTTCGCACTCCAACTCGGAGTTTGTTTGTCGATTGGAAAGAAACCTTAAAGCAAACGGTGCAAGCGATCGCAACGTTCAATATTCGCGGCAAACCTAACACTCCTGTCGAACGATTGTCAGGTGGCAATCAGCAACGAACTCAATTAGCGTTGCTGCCTGTGCCTCTAAACCTGTTGCTCATGGAACATCCGACTCGTGGGTTAGACATCGAATCTGTGCTGTGGGTGTGGCAGCAGTTGATTGCTCGATGCCAAACTGGGACGACGATTTTATTTATGTCATCCGATTTAGATGAAATTATGCGATACAGCGATCGAGTGATTGTCTTGAGCGGAGGGCAAGCATCTCACCCGATCGCCGCTTCTGACCTCACCGCAGATCGACTAGGGCAAATGATTGGCGGTCGATTAAGCGACATGATGGAGCCGTTAGCGATTTCATGACGAAACGAATCTTTTATTATCAGTTTGCGGCGATTGCCCTCGCGATCGTATTCATCACAGCAATCATTCTAGCGGTGGGCGCATCTCCGTTTGCGGTAATTTCTGCAATGTGGTCGGGTGCATTTGGCACCGTGGGACAATTCGCACGCGTGATTGCAACGCTTGCGCCCCTGCTACTCTGTGCAAGCGGATTGTTGTTTACGTTCACAGCAGGATTATATAACTTAGGCATTGAAGGTCAGATTGCATTTGGCGCGATCGTGTCTACGTTGGCGATTCGTCTGACTCAAGATGCATTGCCTCCGGCGCTAGTCATCATTCTCGCAATTCTAATGGGTGGCATTGGTGGCACCCTTTGGGGATTACTGGCTGGAGTGCTTAACGTGTATGGTCGCATTAACGAGATTTTTTCAGGGTTAGGTCTAAACTTTGTCGCCGATGGATTAGCGCTCTATTTAATCTTCGGTCCTTGGAAGCGTGAAGGAGTTGCCTCCATGAGCGGCACCGAGCAGTTTCCAGAATCGTTGTGGTTGCCGACATTTGGTGACACGGATGCAAGTCCGATTGCGTTGTCGATTGCGATCGCTGCTGTCGTAGTTACGTTAATCGTTTTACGAGGGACTTATTTTGGCTTGCGACTAAGAGCCGTTGGACAAAATCTTCGAGCTTCTTATGTCTTAGGCATTCCGTCCATTCGTCAATTGTTGAGTGCGTTTGCGATCTGCGGCGGGTTTGCTGGCGTAGCGGGATCGTTGCAGGTGTTAGCAGTTTTCCATCGCTTGATTCCAAATATCTCTAGCGGTCTAGGCTATCTTGCGCTGTTGGTCGCGATGTTAGTTGGCTTGAATGCCTGGTTTATCCTTCCGGTTGCTTTTTTCTTTAGCGCTCTGAATATCGGTAGCCTACAACTTCCATTAGATTTGGATTTAGAATCGTCACTCGCAGGGGTGATTCAAGGGATGCTAGTGTTGTTTGTGCTGTTGGGACGAGGGGTGAGCGAAGCGCTTCGTAAACCTTCCATCAATTCGCCTTCATGAGTGGATAACAGTCTTTGTTGGATCAATACGTTGCAGGTCAAATCAAGGGGAGTGTGGAGTGTGGTGAATGAAATCTTCTGTAGTACTTTGATCAAGTCGTAACTTATGGATACTGTTCAATTAGCTCCTATTTTGGCGACGGCGATCGCGACTTCTACGCCTCTCGTGTTTGCCTGTCTGGGCGAAACCATTGCCGAACGGGCTGGGGTGATCAACCTCTCTGCCGAGGGCACCATTTTGCTTGGCGCGATGACCAGCTTTGCGGTCGCCAAAACCCTCGAAGGATCGGGAACAGTGCCTAGTCTCCTCGCCGGATTTGTCAGCGCGGCTGTAGTGGGAGCCGCGATC
>JBBRMC010000741.1:0-2379 GCA_038231055.1 Leptolyngbyales cyanobacterium | reverse complement strand
CTTCACAGAAAAAGCCATTAAGGTGATCATGCTAGCCCAAGAGGAAGCTCGCCGCTTGGGTCACAACTTCGTAGGTACAGAGCAGATCCTCTTGGGTCTGATTGGAGAAGGGACCGGCGTCGCCGCCAAAGTACTGAAATCTATGGGTGTCAATCTCAAAGACGCTCGGATCGAAGTCGAGAAAATCATTGGTCGAGGTTCTGGCTTTGTTGCCGTGGAAATTCCCTTTACCCCACGGGCGAAGCGAGTTCTAGAACTATCTCTTGAAGAAGCCCGCCAGCTAGGTCACAACTATATTGGCACTGAGCACCTGCTCTTGGGTCTGATTCGAGAAGGGGAAGGAGTCGCCGCTAGAGTGCTAGAAAACCTGGGAGTCGATCTCTCCAAGGTTCGCACCCAAGTGATCCGGATGCTAGGCGAAACCGCCGAGGTGTCTCCGGGTGGCAGTCAGGGGCGCACGAAGACCCCGACGCTAGACGAGTTTGGTGCAAACCTAACTCAGATGGCAGCCGACGGAAAACTTGATCCTGTGGTTGGTCGTCAAAAAGAAATTGAACGTGTAATCCAAATTCTGGGTCGCCGTACTAAGAACAACCCTGTTCTGATTGGTGAGCCAGGTGTGGGTAAAACCGCGATCGCCGAAGGACTTGCTCAACGAATTGCCAACGACGACATTCCAGACATTCTGGAAGACAAGCGCGTTGTGACGCTAGACATTGGTCTCCTGGTGGCAGGCACCAAATATCGAGGCGAGTTTGAAGAGCGTCTCAAGAAAATCATGGATGAGATCCGGTCTGCCGGAAACGTCATTCTGGTGATTGACGAAGTGCACACCCTGATTGGGGCAGGTGCGGCTGAAGGCGCGATCGACGCTGCCAACATCCTCAAGCCAGCCTTAGCGCGGGGTGAATTGCAGTGCATCGGAGCCACCACGCTCGATGAATATCGCAAGCACATTGAGCGAGATGCCGCTCTAGAGCGTCGCTTCCAGCCAGTCATGGTGGGCGAACCCTCTGTTGACGAGACGATCGAGATTCTGCGAGGTCTGCGCGAACGCTACGAGCAGCACCACAAACTGAAGATCTCGGATGCTGCCCTTGAAGCGGCTGCCAAGCTCTCAGACCGCTACATCTCAGATCGCTTCTTGCCTGACAAAGCGATCGACTTAGTTGACGAAGCCGGTTCCCGTGTTCGGTTAATGAACTCTCAGTTACCGCCTGCTGCTAAGGAACTAGAGCGGGAAATGCGCCAAGTCCTCAAAGAGAAAGATGACGCGGTTCGGTCGCAAAACTTCGACCGTGCAGGCGAATTGCGCGATCGTGAAATGGAGATCAAAACTGAGATCCGCTCGATCACGCAAACCAAGAAGACAGCCTCCGATACGGGTGAAGAGGTGTCTCCGATTGTGGATGAGGACGATATCGCTCACATTGTCGCGTCTTGGACGGGTGTTCCGGTGAATAAACTCACCGAATCTGAGTCTGAGAAGCTGCTGCACATGGAAGACACGCTGCACACGCGACTGATTGGTCAAGACGAAGCCGTGAAGGCGGTGTCTCGTGCGATTCGTCGGGCACGAGTGGGCTTGAAAAATCCTAATCGTCCGATCGCAAGCTTTATCTTCTCCGGTCCAACTGGGGTCGGTAAGACTGAGTTGACGAAGGCACTAGCTGCTTACTTCTTCGGCTCCGAAGATTCTATGGTTCGGCTCGATATGTCTGAGTTTATGGAGCGGCATACCGTTTCTAAACTAATCGGATCGCCTCCTGGATATGTGGGCTACAACGAGGGCGGTCAATTGACCGAGGCAGTTCGTCGCAAGCCCTATACCGTTGTGCTGTTTGATGAGATTGAGAAAGCACACCCAGACGTGTTTAATATGCTGCTGCAAATCTTGGAAGATGGTCGTCTGACCGATGCCAAGGGTCGCACAGTTGACTTTAAAAACACGCTGCTGATCATGACCTCAAACATCGGGTCTAAGGTGATTGAGAAAGGTGGCGGCGGTTTGGGCTTCGAGTTTGCTAACGAAGACGTGGCAGAGTCGCAGTACAACCGAATTCGTTCATTAGTGAACGAAGAGTTGAAAAACTACTTCCGTCCTGAGTTTCTCAACCGTCTAGACGAGATTATCGTCTTCCGTCAGTTGGTTAAAGAAGAAGTCAAGCGGATTGCTGACATCATGCTTAACGATGTCTTTAAGCGGTTGACCGAGCAGGGAATCACGCTGGAAGTCACCGAGCGATTTAAGGATCGTTTGGTCGATGAAGGCTTTAACCCTAGTTATGGAGCACGTCCTCTACGTCGAGCGATTATGCGCCTGCTAGAAGACTCTTTGGCTGAAGAGATTCTCTCTGCCCGCATCAAAGATGGCGATGT
>JBBRMC010000740.1:0-2379 GCA_038231055.1 Leptolyngbyales cyanobacterium | reverse complement strand
TGAATCGTCGCATTTTTCAATGAGCCATTTTTGACTTTGAGCGCAAACTGCTCTTGATCGCGATTTTTGCCCGTTGAGATGTCTTGCTGAAGGTCAGTGTTAACGGTTGTCCCTGCTGGGATTGTGTTAGCACTGACATTTGTAGCTTTAATGCCATCGGCTGGTGCAGATGCGGTGTCATTTGATTTGCTGCACGCGATCGTGCTGCTGACTAACATTGCGCTCAATAAGAGAGATACACATCTTTTCATCGTCGTTCTACCCAGTCACTTCAACAGAACTCCACTACAATAAAGCGCTCTGGACTTAGTGACTCAACTATTTCTTGATGTTTTGTAAATAATCAAAAGCCCCAAGTGCTCAGAACCTTAGGGCTTCATCCACGCTAGACGCATTCTTTCAGAGAGGAGAGTTTAACAACAACCTGACACATTTGTTATTACATTTAATTTATCAGTCTCTTATTTGAAGTGAGCCGGTCTAAAGGCTAGATACCTTCTCACTCTAGAGAGAGAAAGTCGATCAGAACCTTTGAACCATCGAGTACACCAACGGAGAGACGGAATTGGCGAGATAGGGTGTCACCATAAGGGTCGAGATTCGTAAAGGTTTAACCACATGACGATCGGGGTTTGGGTATTAGGTGATCAACTTTGGGCAGGGCAATCAGCATTACAAAGCTGCGGTTGCGTTGCAGTTTCCCCTGGGGGTAATCGCACTCAACCAACGCCCGTCATTTTTATTGAATCACTGCATCATGCTCAAGAGTTGCCTTACCATTTGCAAAAGCTGGTGCTGGTGTGGTCAGCGATGCGTCACTTTGCCGACGAGTTGCGTCAAGACGGCTGGGATGTCACCTATAAGCAAGCCGTAGACTTTAAAACGCCTTTGTTGACGTGGATTGAGCAACATCAGATTACCGAATTACGGGTGATGACTCCAACCGATCGTCCCTTTGCAAAGCTAATCCAACAGTTAGATTTGCCCTGCACCATCACTCTGACTCCCAACAATCGATTTATTTGGAGCGATCGGGAATTAATTGATTGGGCAAATTCTCGCAAACGCCTCGTGATGGAAGATTTTTATCGCGAAGGACGACGACGATTTAACGTGTTAATGGAAGGCGACCAACCCATTTCAGGTCGCTGGAATTTTGATAAAGAAAACCGCAAACCGCCGAAAGGTAAACTCACGTTGCCAGAGGCGTTGTGGTTCAAACCCGATCACATAACGCAAAACGTGATCGACTGGGTTAAACAATCTCCCGCCTTTAAAGACAGCCAATATTACTGGCAGATTGAGCCATTTCAGTGGGGAGTGACGCGACAGCAAGCGCTTCAGGTACTCGAATTTTTTGTGCAAACTCGGCTTTCAGAATTTGGTCCCTATCAAGACGCAATGGTGACGGGTGAGCAAACGATGTGGCACGCCATGCTGTCTCCTTATTTGAATTTGGGATTGCTTCACCCCTTAGAAGTGTTAGAAGCGGCTGAACACGCCTATTATCAAAACCAAAGTGAATGGGAATTGAACAGCGTTGAAGGATTTGTGAGACAGATTTTGGGCTGGCGTGAATATATGCACGGCATCTATTTGCACATGGGCGAAGACTATCCCAGTCTCAATTATTTCAATCACACCCAACCGTTACCGAGCTTTTATTTCACAGGTGACACCAAGATGAATTGTTTACATCAAGTGATCACTCAAGTTAAAGAAACTGGATATGCCCATCACATTCAACGCTTAATGGTGTTAAGCAACTTTGGACTGATTGCCGGAGTGTCGCCGCAAGAATTGCAGGATTGGTTTCACACAGCATTTATTGACGGCTATGACTGGGTGATGCAAACCAATGTAATTGGCATGGGGCAATTTGCAGACGGGGGATTGATGGCATCTAAACCCTATGCCTCGTCAGCAAATTACATCAACAACATGAGCGATTATTGCAAAAACTGCGCCTACGATCGCCGCGATCGCACGGGTGAAAATGCCTGTCCGTTCAACTTCTTTTACTGGGATTTTCTCGATCGTCATCAAGACAAACTCAAAAAGAATCACCGCATGGGTCAGATTATGTTCAATTTGGCGCGGTTCTCTGATGAAGAACGGCACCTAATTCGCCAAAAAGCCAACGAGTGGCGGACTGAGCATTCTCAAACCGAGTATCCCCTACCTTCAAGCCCCTCAGATGGACAGGCTCACCCAACTACGCAACCGATATCTCGATCTAACCAATCGGGTTCTGCCTGATCTCGCCCAGCAGCACTTCTAATGAAATGTTGAACAGATAAAAGTTATTTCACGTCTTCCGAGACTCCTTCGAGAAACGCGATGAAGCCTTTGCCCCAAGGGTTTTGTTCTGTAAAGTGT
>JBBRMC010000739.1:0-2382 GCA_038231055.1 Leptolyngbyales cyanobacterium | reverse complement strand
CTCAAATTATTAACAGGCTTGAGCGGCTAGAAACAATCTTTAATCAGTTATTGAGTTTTAGATAAGTTTTACCGTCGTTACTGATAAGAATCCATGCGTTTATTACTAGACGAAATGCAGCATTTGTGCTTCTCTTTCAGAAAAGATTCCGTTATAATAATCTGCGAACAAGAGTTCGGCTACAGTTGCTAAGGACAACTAGCAGTCTGCTGCATCCAAAGCACTTACCGAGTTCGCCCTCGCATTTGGTTTGGAGAAAACTGTGACTATCTACGTTGGAAATTTAGCCTTTCAAGCGACAGAAGACGATTTAAAGGAAGTGTTTGCTGAATATGGTGCGGTGAGTCGAGTTAGCCTCCCAACCGATCGTGAGACGGGCAGAAAGCGAGGCTTTGCATTTGTCGAGATGGAAGACGAAGCCAAAGAAGATGCCGCGATCGCCGAACTCGATGGGGCAGAATGGCTCGGTCGCGAGTTGAAGGTTAACAAGGCAAAACCACGAGAGCCTCGTGGAGATAGCGCTCCTAGTAAATCTTTCACCAAGTCTCGCTACTAAGGTCACTTTGCGTCAAAAAAAGGGCGTACTTGATGACAAATACGCCCCTCTTAACGTTTGAGTCTGATCAGTTTTCCAAACGTTGACCATTCAGTTCGCAGTGAATTAGCGTCGCTGGTTAAGAAACTGTCCTGCCATTCCCATCAGATCTCCTAAATCTACATTTCCATCTTGGTTTGAATCTAAAAATGTGTTGAGAACGGGATTTCCTGCTTGAGCATTTTGAGTGTTGGAGCCACTTTGTAAAAGATTGAGTAAGATCGGGACTAAAACAGGCAGCATCGCCTGAATTGTGCCTGCATTCAATCCGGTTTTCTGAGACAAATCGGTAGAAACTTGCTGCTGTTGGGCTTGAGAAAACACCGCTTGAACTGCATCAGGATTGCTGCCTAATCCACCATATTGATTGACTAAAGATCGTACCTGATCGCCTCCCATTGAGGCTTGCTTGTCTTGCAGCGACGATCGTACATAATTGCCAACTGTAGACATAATCAGTTGCGTCGTTCCTGGATCAACTCCATGGCTATCGCCTACCTGCTGTGCCATGCTGAAGATGCCTCCTAGCTGGTCGGGGCTGGCTTGCTGCTGTGGGTTACCAACCGCGCTAAGAATCTGATCAAAAAGGCTCATAATTTTCCTGTTTCAACAACTTTGAAGAATTCTAGTCGCTGAACGATCGCGTTTCAACCCAAGCACTCGATTAGCCTCTAGAGGATAGAAGACTCATCCTTCAAAGCCAACGATCGAAGGGTGAGATTTTGCCCAAGTCTTACGGATCTCATTCTTCAGAAACTCCTTGCAGCGAATGAATGAAGGAGAATAAAGAGGAATATCGATTCGCGTTTGCGAAGTCCTTTTGACTAGAATCGGGTTATCTTCATGCCGTTGCCTCGCCTTCTGACGCTGATCTTCGGTCTCACGCTCATTTTGGGGCTGATGATTTGGCTGATTGATTCTCTCTCTCGGTTGTCCTGGCAATTGGCTTACTATCCACTGCTCGGACCAATTCTGATCTTCTTGATCATTGCTCTGCTAGGTGTGCTGATTGGGGCGTTTGTCTACTACTTCTTTCTCCTGCCTCGCAAGCAGCAACGCAAACGTCGCCGCACGGCTCCTAGAGTGTCACCTGTTAAAGCAGAAGCCGCTGAAGAAAATCTGAAAGCCGTTCGTCAGCAGTTAAAGCAGATTCAAGATGAGGTGACACGACGAGAGATGCTGACTCGATCACGCGAAATCGAACAAAATCTCGCCCGGGGTGAATTGATGGTCGTCGTCTTTGGCACGGGATCATCGGGTAAAACATCTGTGGTGAATGCCCTGATGGGACGAATGGTGGGCAAGGTGGGCGCACCCATGGGCACGACTGAAGTCGGAGAAACCTACCGTCTGAAGTTGAAAGGAGTCGATCGAGAAATCCTGATCACCGACACTCCTGGAATTTTAGAAGCCGGAGTCGCCGGAACGGAGCGAGAAAAGTTGGCTCGACGACTCGCGACCGAAGCGGATTTGCTGCTATTCGTGCTCGACAACGACTTGCGGCAGTCAGAATACGATCCGATGAAGATGTTGGCGGAGATCGGCAAACGCTCGATCGTCGTGGTCAACAAAGCCGATCTCTATACAGAAGACGATTTAGAAACGATTCTGGCTCGGCTGCGCGAACGAGTGCGCGGCGTAGTTTCGACCCTTGACGTAATTTCGATCGCGGCTAACCCCCAATCGGTAAAGCTAGACACCGGAGAAACCATTAAACCCGAGTCTGATATCATGCCACTGATTCGGCGGATGGCGGCGATTTTGAGGGCAGAAGGGGAAGACTTGCT
>JBBRMC010000738.1:0-2390 GCA_038231055.1 Leptolyngbyales cyanobacterium | reverse complement strand
GCTCTGGCTTGTTCTCGATCGTCAAAGTGAATCTTTTCAGTGCCCAAAATCTGATAATCTTCGTGTCCTTTGCCTGCGATTAGCACCCCGTCTCCAGGTTGAGCTTGCAAAATTGCGGTGCGAATGGCGGCGGCTCGATCGCTCAATACAATCGGCTGCACAGAATCGGGTATTCCCTCAACGACATCTTCTAAAATTCGCGCTGGGTCTTCAGTTCGAGGATTATCGGATGTGACGATGAGTTGATCTGCCAAGGTTGCGGCGATGTTGCCCATCTTGGGACGCTTTGTACGATCGCGATCGCCACCACACCCAAACACACAGATCATCTGCCCCGGAATAAACGGTCTTGCCGCTTTGAGCATATTCTCTAAACTATCGGGCGTGTGAGCATAGTCTACGATCACGCTGATGTCTTGGTCGGGCTTGACCTGCACTTGCTCCATGCGTCCGGGCACTCCTGTAAATTCGGGGAGCGCATTGATCATTGACTTTAAATCTAATCCTAAATGCAATCCTGCTCCGATCGCTGCCAGCATATTTGCTAGATTAAACTGCCCGACGAGCGGCGATCGAAATGCCATCTCTCCTTGAGGAGTGTGCAGCATTCCGCTCACATTGTCTGACCCATAGGTCAGGTCACTCGTCCACAAGTCTGCTTTTTGCTGCGTGCTGTAGCTCCACACCTGCTGCGGGTTAAGTTGCTGAATCAATCGCTGCCCATAGGGATCATCTAGATTAATGATGGCTCGACCTTTGAGATAATCGGCGTTAAACAACAGCGCTTTTGCCTGAAAGTAGTCTTCCATGTCTTTGTGAAAGTCCAGATGGTCTTGCGTCAAGTTCGTAAACACTGACACTTCAAAGGGGCAGCCCATCACCCTTCCTTGTGCCAACGCATGAGAACTGACTTCCATTACGCCCACTTCACAGCCTGCCGCGATCGCGTCTGCAAATTGACGCTGGAGATCAACCGGAAACGGTGTGGTGTGAACAGCGACCTGCTGAAAGCCCTGCCAACGGGTGTAGAGCGTTCCAAATAATGCGGTGGGTCGCTGACTTTTTTCTAACAGAAACTCGATTAAGTGAGTGGTCGTCGTTTTGCCATTGGTTCCGGTCACGCCAACCAGGGTCAGTTTCTCAGCCGGAGATCCATAGAACGCAGCCGCGATCGCAGCACAGACCTCAGTCATATCGGTCGCCGCAATCACGAGGGGCGACGGTTGAGCTTTGGATGTCAATGCCACCGCTTTAGCTGCCGCTTGAGGAGAGACGATCGCAGCAACTGCACCTGCTGCGATCGCGCTTTGCCAAAAGTCTCCTCCATCAACACGGGTTCCGGGCATTCCGAGAAACAAGTCTCCTGGCTGACACGCGAGAGAGTTTGTCGTTAACCTGTTGACCGTTGCGTTTAAAGCAGGATGAGCGGCGATCGGCTCAATGCCAGAAATCTTTGCCAATAAATCGTTTAGCTGCATTCATTCTCTCCTTGTCCCGTGTGCGCCTACTTTTATCAAGCTCACGACTCAAATTTCTGTAGCAGGTTTTCTAATTGTTGAACTGTAGCGCGAGGAGAAGGACGAGGCAAGAGTCGGGGCGTAGGAGACGCATCTACATAAAGCACAGGGATTTCATATTGATAGGTCTGAAACCAGTCATCGCGAGTCGTGATGTCGCGAATCTCAAGCTCGACAGCCACCGCATGAATTTGTTCTAACTTTTCTTGTAAGCCTTCACACAGATGGCATCCTGGCTTGCTGTATAGAATTAGTTTCATAAAATGTTTGACCTTCTGATAGAGGAGTTATGGATTAATGGTTTCTAACCTTGATCGTTCACCTTTAAAAATTGGGGACTCGTTACCCCGATCATTCATCATGTCAGAGGTTTCTCAAACTAGCGGACAAATTGAACGATCCCTGTCACAGCGAATTCAAGCCATTTATAAAGATGAGCTAGGAGTGCGCCCAGATAGAGTGGTCTGCCAGTTTTTTGACCAAAAATTGGCGATCGCTCTCGAAAGAGTCACAACTCCGTCTGAGCAACTCCTATTGTCAAATGAGCGAGTCGAATCTGCAAAAAATCTGCGATCGCATCTCGATGCCGCCCTAAAACCCCGCCTGATTGAGCTGATCGAAGAGATTTCTGGGGTAGCGGTCAAAACTTTACTCAGTGGCACTGACCTCACCTGTGACGTGTCTGGCATGATTGTAGTCTTAGGTGATGTCCCTCCGGGTCGGAATATTGAATCGATTCCTAAAGCTAAAAAAGAGCGGTGACGGCTATCCAATCACAACGGTGCGGTTTCCATAGACTAAGACGCGATTTTGCAGGTGAGATCGGACGGCTCTTGCCAACACCACTCGCTCTAAATCTTTGCCTTTGCGAAT